>JAYTAK010000982.1:0-3057 GCA_043737515.1 Candidatus Kuenenia sp.
GCATGCCACTGATCCCAGTAATGCCTGCCGCACGATGCTGTTCAATATCCACAAGGGAGACTGGGACGACAAGCTGCTGAGACTGTTCGAGGTGCCTCGTGAAATGCTGCCGGAAGTCCGGTCGTCGAGCGAAGTGTTCGGGCACACCAACTTGCTGGGCTCAGAGATTCCGATTGCAGGAATCGCGGGGGATCAATCGGCGGCTTTGTTTGGTCAGATGTGTCATCGACCCGGCATGGTCAAAAACACCTACGGCACCGGCTGTTTCATGCTGATGCACACCGGTGACAAGCCCATGACTTCGAAGAATAACCTGCTGACATCGGTGGCGTGGAAGATCGACGGAAAGACTGAGTACGCTCTGGAGGGCAGCATCTTCATCGCCGGTGCGGTCGTGCAATGGCTGCGCGATGGGCTGGGGATCATTCGTCAGTCGGCGGATGTTGAGACGCTGGCCGCTCAGGTACCGGATTCCGGCGGCGTGGTCGTCGTGCCGGCATTCGCGGGGCTCGGCGCGCCGCACTGGGATGCTTGGGCTCGAGGTCTGATCATTGGACTCATGCGTGGCACCACATCGGCGCATATTGCCCGCGCGGCTCTCGAAAGCATCGCGTTTCAGGTGACAGATGTGCTCAACGCGATGCAGGCCGATGCCGGACTGAAGGTGCGTGAACTTCGCGTGGATGGCGGTGCTGCGGCCAACAATCTGCTGATGCAGTTTCAGGCTGACCTGCTGGGCGTACCGGTCGTGCGACCGCAGGTCCTGGAAACCACTGCGTTAGGTGCCGCGTATCTGGCGGGTCTGGCGGTGGGATTCTGGAAGAACAAACGCGACATCGATTCGCAGTGGAAAGCAGACGCGAAGTTTACGCCCGGCATGAAGAACGCCGAACGCGAAACAAAAATGCGGCGCTGGGAACGCGCTCTTGAACGCAGCAAAGCGTGGGAAGAGTAGCGTGACTCTCCGAGTCGCCTGCTCCGCAAACGTGTAGAGTGTTGTTTTCCTGAGAAGATTTTAGCGTGCCACTTTACTGCAGTAGCGGACCGTGCGAGCAACTTTGTAGCCACGTTCGCCAGAACGTGGGCGATCCAGAGGAAACCCACGCTCTGGCGAGCGTGGCTACGTGGGGTTGCGGGCGAAGCCCGCGCCAAGATTCCCGTAGCCTGCACATTCTTGTCCGAGTCCTGGCCAGAATTCGCTCGGCAAGTGTGAGATAATCGTTGCACAGCAACGTTCGCTTCGACGGCGTTGATTGACACCGCCACGGACTGCAGCGTCCATCCTGCATACGAAGGCACTACTCGATCGTTTCGCTCACAATGGACATCTTCTTCACGAAGTCCAGTTCGGGAAAGTTCTGCTGCAGATAAGCATTGCCGCCACCCTCAATGCTGGGCTGTTGTGGCGATTCGCCGTACATGGGGTTAATTGCATCGACGTTCTCCATACCTTCAATCACCTTTCCGAACGGGGCGAATCCTTGTCCGTCGAGAAATGAGTTATCGTCAAAACTAATAAAGATTTGCGTCGTGCGGGTGTCCATCCCCGAGGTCGCGAAGGTAACGTAACCCTTCTTGTTACTCTCCGTCACGGTATCGTCCTTGATCTTCCGATCCCATTCCTGCTGTACCGCCGGATCGCCATTCAATCCAAACTGCACCATGAAGCCAGGGACGACCCGAAAATAGCGGCATTCATCGTAGAATCCGGCTTTGACCAGTTGGTAAAACCGTTCGGCACCGACTGGAGCCCAGTCGCGATGCACTTCGATCGTGTAGTCGCCAGCCGATGATTCGACCTTGACCGTGAATGTGCCCTTCTGCGGCTCATCGCCAGTTTCCTCCAGCGGCGGTGGAGTCAGCGGTGTTGACTGCGGAGTACCCGCCGGTATTTCGGCAGCGACCTTGCTCCACTCGGCGTCCTTGCGAGCCTTTTCAATACTTGCCAGGGAATCATCCAGCGACACTGGTCCGTCGTCGTCGCCGTCTGAGCATCCTGCAACAGACAGCATTGAACCGGCAACCAGCAGCACGATACAAATTGAGAGATACGATCGCATTGATATTCCCTATGAAAACGGTTCTGATCATTTCTTTAACGCAGGCACATTTTTCAACACGGCAAGTACGGCATCCTTCAACCCGGGCACGACTGACACGCCATCGCCACCGGTGATGTCCTCCAGACCTTTCCAGTCCGTACACGTTCCTCCGGCTTCACGCAGGATGGGAATCAGAGCCGCGATATCCCACGGCGACATCAGCGGATCGATTGCCATTTCTGCGCGACCGGTGGCCACCATCGCGTGACCGTAACAATCGCCCCAGCCACGAGCGACTTTGACCTGATTCATGACGGCGACGATTGAATCAAATCGGCCCGTAGTCGTCCAGTGCGTCGGTTCCGTGAACATCATCCGCGCATCGCCGATGGATGTGACGCTGCTGACTTTCGTACGACGTGGTGCCTGATCGCGAATCTGCCACCAGCATCCCTGACCTTCTGCGGCGTACACCACTTCATCCAGCGCCGGAAAACGACAGACGCCCGCCACCATCCGGGCGTCTGATTCAATACCAATCAGAGTCCCGAACAAAGGCACGCCGTGAACGAACGCTTTTGTGCCATCGATCGGATCAAGAATCCAGCGATAGCCGTTACTGCCGGGGACCGATGCGAATTCTTCGCCCAGGATGCCATCCTGAGGAAACGTTTCCGCCAGCATTTTTCGGATCAGCAGTTCGGCCCCGCGATCCGCCACCGTCACGGGCGAATCGTCCGACTTCGATTCCACCAGCAGCCCGTCAACCTGATAGTGTTTCAGGATGAGTCCGGATGCGGCAGTCGCCATCTGCAGAGCAAAATGAAGTCGGGACGATACGTCAGACATAGGAGTCAGTTCAGCGTGCTTTGGCCGGGTTTCCAGTTACAAGGACACAGCTTGTCTGTCTGCAGCGCATCGAGAACTCGCAGCACTTCATCCACGTTGCGACCGACACCCAGATCATGCACCGCCAGCCAGCGAAGCATGCCGGTGGGGTCGATCAGATACACGC
>JAYTAK010000983.1:0-3055 GCA_043737515.1 Candidatus Kuenenia sp.
ATTCCTTCTCGATCGCAGACCGCCCCGTCAAAACTCGTCGATACCCCAAAACGCATCCAACTTTGCGCCTGCTTCACGCTGCGCAGAATGGACAGCTACCACAACTGGTGTTGGGAGAGAAACATATCGCACAGATGTGGGCCGAACGGGAGTTTGGAATAATTGAACGAAGGCACAAATCGTTGATTGCTTTCATAAATACTGTGGCACTCTGGGGTTGACAGCCTCAATGGACGGAGACGGGGATTTGACGGAGCTCACCCATTCTTTGACGACACTGCGTAAGCAGTTGAGAATGGCATGGGAAGCCACTTTCCTTAGTAAGCTGAAGCAACCCTACTTTGAGAAGGGCGATATCAAACCCGACTCTATGTCATACCTTGCCCACGCGGAAGACGAGGATGCGAGGAAACAGCTGACGTGGGCAGTCGAGGAGCGTGTAAGAATTGTTTCAGAGATCCTCGCACCAATGCTAAATGCGACTTCAAAGGAACGTATCTTTGAGGGCACAGGCGTCAAGGCAACAGCGATGTTGCTTGACGAACGCTTCATCCTGAAGGCCAGGTTGAGCGATTCCCTTCATTGGGCACCAAATTCGTTTGTCGAAGCGCAAGAGACGGCTACTTACTGTTTGGGGAAAACACTGCTTGACGATTTCGCACAATCTGTATTGGTCACGGGCGGCCCAGGGTCCGGTAAAACCACATTTTGCAGATGGAACGCACTGAAGGATGCGGAGGACTTCAATAACGGCGCAACATCAAGAGTACCAATTTACGTTGCGCTCCACCGAATCCCAACGGATTCCCCTTTCTCATTCATTGACACATTCCTATCGTCATTTGGCCACTCAGGACTGGTCGATGGCGGATCGCTGCAAATCAGAAAGGATCTTCCAATTCGCCTCTATCTTGACGGTTTAGATGAGGTCCCAAACATCAAGTAGCGTCAGTCTCTAGTGGCACTTGCAAAGGTGGGGCTTCAGGAGTTTTCGAATCTTCAGATTGTCCTAACCGCGAGGGATTATATCTTCGCATCATGGCTCAGTTGGTTGCCACGCGTGCAGATCAGTGGCCTGGGGCAAGAAGAGATTCAACGATTAGTGTCCCAGTGGTTCAGCGGCGATGATCTAACGATTAAGAAGTTCTCTGCTGCCCTCGACGAGAGTGAGTCCATTACCGATATAATGTCCACGCCGTTGCTGGCGACCCTAGTAATATTGGTGTACCGCCGCAAGCATCGCTTGCCAAAGAACAAGGCACAACTATATCAGATGTTTGTAGACTTGCTGTCTCAAGGGTGGGATTTAGCGAAACAGGTGCTGCGGGTTACGAAATTCAGCGCGGATATTAAGGTGATGGTCCTAAGTGTTCTTGCCCGGGACATCCATCAGAAGGGGGTTCGCGGTTTCGATCAGAACGCCATCCATGCTGCGGTTAGAAAAACTCTCCCCAGACTGCAAAGCGATTCAAGAACCCTTACCGTTGAATTGATTGCTGACGGTCTGTTGATAAAGGAAGGCCAAGAATCAAGGTTTCGACATCACTCGTTTCAAGAGTTTTTCGCAGCCCGCGAACTCATGCACACCTTCCGAATCGCAGAGGTCCGGAATCTGTTCCTGAATTATTTGGCTGGAAACGACTGGTGGCGCGAAGTCGTGAGATTTTATATTGAGCTTGCGGAGAAACCAAGAGAGCTTGCCACGCTGTTATTCGATGACGACAAACTGAAAGCTTTTTATGAGACGCCCCAACATCGCAGCGTATTGAAGATGATTGAAGACGCATATCCGGCAGCGAATATTGGGTCAGATGTCGCCGTCGAGTAGGACATAGACGACTTTGTCGATGTTCCGAATAGTCTTAGGAAATAAAAGGGGGCAGGTCTTTTTGCTTGAATAGTCAAGGAAAGAAAGGATACGTTTAGTCAAAAGAGGTCAAAAAAGGGTCAGGTCTCTTTTTACAACTCAATCAAAGAGACCTAATATCTTCAGCGACGATGCTTGACAAGTCTGTGACCGCAGCGTCTTCTTCACAGAAGAAAGCTGCACCGGGATGGCCTTTTGCCGCATTGATGTGTTCGCCGCCGTGTTTGGTGCGAGCCGACGGAGCGGCTCGCCTACGTAGGTCCGCCGCTCCGTCGGCGGACGTCTGTCGCTTCGCGGAATTCTTCTCAGTAAAACCACACTCCCTGCGTTTGCTGAGCAGGAGGTCGTCGCACCGTTCGCCGCACGTTGTACATGGCAACACTCGTTGCGACGCGATTCAACCCGACGATCAAAGCCGTCTATACTCCGCGGGGTCCAAAATGACACGTTTGCGAGTACTGGATTGTGACGCTTCGGGGTAATGCACTTTCGACCGCGTATGGTATACACCGCGTGCGCTGCAATGACACAAATGGACACTATTCGCGTCAATGTCTTCAAGCATCGATACGCGCAGTGCACGCCAATGCCGTGTGTGGCGACCCAGTGTTTCCGGCTATTTTGTTCATTCGGTTGTCCCAATTCGGTTGTCGCATTTCATGCGACGCAGGGAGACAACCGAATGTGGGACAACCGAATGAATCGCACGGAAATAAGCAACGGACGGCCTGAACGCTCCCCCGGATCTGTCGCTCTCCAGAATCTGAAAAATGTGTCATTCGTGGCCGCGTGAGGTATATCTCGACTGCTGGCGCAGGGAGAACTCCAGAAGGCGGCGCTCACCGCTGCGATGAGGAAACTCATCACCATCCTCAACACCATGGTTCGCACAGATCAGCGCTGGCGGGAATCAGCGATCGGTTAAAGAAAAACGGCGTCCTGGAGATTGCACACCAGAACGCCGACAAGGCGTCATCGACGCACCGAAACAACTGGCTATCCCTCGTGTGGTTGCGTCCCCGCTGTTTTGAATGCAAACCGGGCCACACTCCGTTTCGCCAGCCAACCCCAGAATACTCAGTCGATAGTCCCAATTCAACACACCATCGAACACTGAAACCCATGCCTCAAAAAATCCAACACCCCTGTCGATACACTGCACAAAAAGCGAATTCGAAAATCTTTTTT
>JAYTAK010000984.1:0-6965 GCA_043737515.1 Candidatus Kuenenia sp.
TCTCGATCGGAATTGTGGTCGGCGTTTACTCAGTGCCCCAGATTCAGAATGCGGTTCGTGGTCTGAACGGTGCTGTGTTCGGTTCGTTCATCATCGGAGCCGTGACGGGGCCGATCGGTGGTCTGCTTGCACGGAGACAGAACAAGAGCCCATTCATCGGTGGTGCAGTGCTCACTGGCGTCGTGGCCGTCGGTGTTGTTGAGTATCTGGTCATAACACACGGCGCTGGTAACTGGCCTGGGTAGCAGACGCTGTGCAATCACTCGTTCGCCGTACCCGATCTGACGTTTCGATCAACCTGAGCCAACTGCTTGTTTTTGGTTCGGATCGGCATCTCACATCATGCAACGCCTCTTTCAGAAGGCCAGGGCAGTATCTCCACGACCCCATCCGGCTTGACCGGATTGGTGAGCAAAGATGGTGGGCTAAAAAGAACGCGACACGCATCACAACCCCATCCGCCTCGTGCGGATGGTGGAAAAGATCGGAGCATGGTGCGAAGGCTGTAGTTTCTATGGGGCATGCAGCCTCTTCGGTCGCGATCCTCATCTCATTCACCATCCGTGCAAGACGGATTGCATTTGTCCCAACTGCCGCAAACCAACCACAGATGTTCCGCTTCCAGCGGCTGAAGCCCCGTTGCCGCCCTCCGTTGTTTTTGACGTTCAAATTCCTGATATAAACACTCCAGGTCATCGGAAGTGCGTTTGGACTTGGAGCTGGCAGTTTCAAAATACCCTGTATCGTATTCAACATCGTCTTGACAATGGGCAGCAGGTTCCGGAGTTTACACATGCATTTGTTCCGCCGTCCTGCCATTCATTTGCAACCTTTGATCCTGTTGTCGTCGATTCCGATCACTTTCGTGGGTATCCTCTACGCCTGGAACTTATTGGACCCATTTTCAAATTATGAATCCGAGATTGATTTGGACATCCCCGGAGAGCAATTCGCAGCTCTAACGCCAATAATTCACGCGATCATGCGCTGTGCATTCGCGGTGCTCGGTTCCGCTGCCGGTTTTTACATTGCGATCCGTTGTGCTCACCAACTGCCACTCGGCGACGACGACCCAGCTGGCGACGACGACATTCGCCCAGACGGAGGTTATACTTCGAGCGGTTGGAATTGATGTATTTCTTTGGCGAGCGGGGGATGTCAATCCCCTGATTGACCGCGTGGACACGGCAAAAATCAGGGGACTGACGTCCCCCGCTCGCCGAACGCAGCCTCAGTCCAACCTGCGTGAAGTATAAACTAAACGGAGGAGAATCATGAGCATGCACAGGACTATTCGCTCGCTGGAATACGTCTTCACAGCAATTGTTTTGATCCTGGCGGCACGGGATGCCGCGACTGCTCAGGATGAATTGACGTCACCGGATTCACAATCACCACTCCTAACTGCTGAAGACGGCAGGAACGCTCAACGTGCAGTCGAGGTACTTTCGAAACGGCATCTGGTGCTTCCCGTGGTCGATGACGCATTATCTGAAAAGATGATGGGGCGATTCGTTCGATCGTGGGACCCGCAGAAGCTCTATTTTCTGAAGCCCGACATTTCTGAATTCGAAACTCAGAAGACTTTGCTGGATGATCAGCTTCTCGCGGGCAGCGTCGAATTTGCAAATACTGTTTTTCAGCGGTTTCAGCAACGGGCGACGGATCGACTCAATCGCGTTGGTCAATGGATCGAGGCTGATCACGATTTTACGGTTGATGAATCTCTGAAGACAGACGCCACCCAGTTTGATTGGGCGGCGACCGCCGAGGAACTGGACGAACGCTGGCGGAAACAGGTGAAGTACGAACTGCTGCTGCTCAAACTGAAGGACTATGAAGTCGCCGAGTGTCGATTAAGACTGCGGAGACATTATGAGAGAACTCATTCACTGTTGAGCCAGACCGAGCGATATGAACTCCTGGAACAGTACCTGACTTCGCTGACAAAGAGTTTTGATCCGCACGCCAGATTTCTGTCAGACAAGACGATGGCGACGTTCAACACAGGAATGCTCAGTTTGTACGGCATCGGCGTGAGGTTGATCGAGCAGGACGGTTACCTCGTTGTTCAGGAAGTGCTAGAAGGCGGACCTGCAGCAACAGATGGGCGAATCCAATGTGGCGATAGTATCCTTGGCGTTGCCGACGGCGACGCTCAAGAATTTGTCGATTTGTGGCACATGAAAGTCCAGGAAATCTCCAAGCCAATTGCAGGGCGTCATGGCACGACTGCCAGAGTTCAGATACTCAAGAGAACGGGCGATATCGCAGTCTACAAGGTGAAGCGGGCGGGCATTTCCACAGTCAATTCAAATGACGACATGCGAAGCTGCGTTGTCGAATCCTCCAAATGGATCGATGGAGCAAACTTACGAATCGGCGTTTTGTCAATTCCAGCATTTACGAGGGATTTTCGAGGGGCATCGCTGGGCAAGGAATTTGATAGCACGGCGCGAGATGTCCGAAAAGTGTTGGAACGATGGAATGCCGAAAATGTCGATGCGATTGTGCTCGACCTGCGTGGAAACAACAGCGGCGCGTTTGCCGAGGCACTTGATCTCTTCCAATTGTTTGCTGGCAAAGGCCCGGTGGTCCAGTATTCGGCGACGGATGAGCCAGTGACATCGTTTGAATCTGAAGATCCAGTGGACCCTGAGATTTGCTGGAAGAAACCGCTCGTCATTCACTGCGATCGAACTACAAGCGGAAGTGCAGAAGTTTTTTCCGCCGCGATTCAGGACTATCAACGAGGCATCGTGATTGGCGACACACAAACGCATGGCAGAGGCACTGTGCAAAATGTCGTCGATGTCAAGGAGAGTACGTCTCTGTTCAGTCCATCTTACGGATCTATCAGGGGTACCATGGCTGCACTATTCCGAGTGACCGGCAACAGCATCCAGCATGCCGGAGTCACATCGGACATTGTCCTCCCGTCGTTGACGGAGGTCCTCCACCCTGGTGAGGAGTCACTGGAAAACGCGATGCAATTCGGCCCGATCCCATCCGCGAAATACACGCCATTCACGACGTACGTCAGCGATTCGATCATTGCAGAGATTTCAAAAAACAGCAGGGATCGAGTGCTGAACAGTCCCGATTTCAAAATCGTTGAGGATCAGATCCAGCGCCACGTCAAACGAAAGAATGAGAAGTCGGTTTCGCTCAATCAAGCTGACGCCGAAGTGCGCATGGAGGAATTGAAAGCAGAAGAAGATTTGGCGAGACAAAATGAATCAAACCGCATTGGCGGCGAGGTCTTTCCCAAAACCCATTACAACACTGAGGTAATCCACATTGCGACTGACTACCTTCAACTCTTGAAGGCAATGTGAACGTCCTCCGTCACTTACAACTCGCCCGCCTGAAGCATACCACGGCAGTTGCAAGTGATGAATTCCGCAGATTTTTCATGGTGATACAGAACTCACTGGTCTTTGGAGCGTTCGAAAATGTGTCACAGAATCTATACAGCATGGATTGCAATGCCCGGCATTGTCTGTGAAATTGATATCGCTCAGAAAAGAGTGATTCGGCAGCATGAGGTGAAACGGTGAATAAGGGACGGGTACAAGAATGAGTTTGCATCAAAGCAGCATGACCAGACCATCCATGCCGGACAGGCGACTGTAGATCGCAAGGACTTGCTGTGATGATTCACACATCGGCTCAAGCGTCACTGCCACATGCCTGCCGTGTTCCGTGTTGCGAAGCGAAAACGGCGGATCGGTTTCCATTCCGAGTTCGTCCCGCACACAAGCCACCACGCGCGCTGTAAAATTACCCTCGGCAGAACCGATCACTTTGAACGTAAAATGGCACGGAAAAGCATGGCGACTCTCAAGCAATTCCACGGACGGCAGTTTGATCACAGTTCAGAACTCACTGGTTTTCAGAATCACGAAAATGACGACCGGCAGGATTATACGCTCGCACGTTCGTTCGGGGAACTGCGTCCGGAACCAAAACTCAAACGGCAACTGGCAGCTTGCCGGTGGCTGCGTATACTCCACGCGGTCAAGACTGAGAGAATTGGCGAGCGGCATGCGTCAGCTTGCCGGTACGAAAACGTTGTACCGGAGGGCTCACGCCACTCCGCTCGCCGGACTCATTTCTGGCCGCGCGTAGTATATTTCCAAACTGGCACGGCTTTGGCATCCGGCTGTGAATCGGTTAGATTCACCTCGTAAACTGACTTTCTGAACGGCGACATCTGACTGGCGGACGTGTGGCGATCGGACGATTTATCGAACTCGAAGGCGTGCGAGTCAACAATCTTCAGAATATCAGCCTGAAGATTCGGCACAACGCGCTGACCGTGATTTGCGGGGTGAGCGGTTCCGGCAAGAGCAGTCTGGCGTTTGACACGCTGTACGCGGAAGGTCAGCGGCGTTATGTCGAAACGTTTTCGCCTTCCGCCCGACAGTTTCTGGACCGCATCGAACGCCCGCTCGTGGACCGGATTAGTGGCCTGCCGCCAGCGATCGCCATTCGGCAACAAATTCGTTTCGATGGCCCGCGCAGTACGCTGGGGACGCGAACGGAGATCATCGAATCTCTCCGCGTGATCTTCTCGCGCGCGGGGCGACTGGTCTGTCCGGACTGTCAGCTCCCGGTTGACGCGATGTCGGCAGAATCCATCGCTGCCGAAATCCTCGAACAACCTTCTTCTGCCCGGATGATGATCGGCGCTGCGGTCCATGTTGATCACTCGAAATACGACGATGTGCGTGCAGACCTGTTGCGGCGCGGCTTCACGCGCGTTGTGATTGATGGTCGCATGACACGACTGGAGGAAGTTGATTCACTGCCAACGGTCCCGCCGCCGTCGCGTAAACGACCGTCCGCTGCCAGGGCGACGACTCTGACCGTGATCATCGATCGTCTGAAATCAGACGCAGTCACAGCGGATCGCCTGACTGAATCGATCACCACAGCCATGAAAATCGGCGACGGAAACTGCGTCGTGTTGACTGATGTCGAACCTGTGTCCGGCGAGCGCGGCGGCACGAGCCCCTCGGTGCAAACCGTGGACGGCACGCCATGGTCTGTGCGACATTTTTCCGGGAAACGAATTTGTCCGGGCTGCGCGAGGGAATTTCCCGAGCCCTCGCCAGGACTGCTGAGCTTCACTTCGCCGCTGGGTGCCTGTCCGGAGTGCGGCGGTACGGGCGTCACGACGGGCGCTTCGGACACCGCCGGAACAAAGAAACTCGCGAAGAAACGAACCCCACAGCCGGAAACGTGCTGCCTCGCCTGCCACGGAAATCGCCTCAATCGCGATGCATTGGCTGTGCAACTGCGAGGATTGACGTTACCCGTCGTCGCAGCGATGGAGATTGGCGACCTGTTGGTATGGCTCACAGAGACACGGACCTCACTTCCCACGAATCTGCAGTCCGCGTTGCGACCGGCCTTCGAACATACCAACCGACGTCTAGCATTTCTGATCCATTGCGGGATGAACTATCTGTCTCTGGATCGCAGCATGAGGACTCTCTCCGGCGGTGAATCTCAACGAGCTTCTCTAACCACGGCGCTGGGTTCCGGACTCATCAACACGCTGTACGTGCTGGACGAACCGACCGCCGGGCTCCACCCGTCCGATACGAAACGCATCATTGAGGCAGTGCGTGAACTTCAGCAGCGCGGCAACACCGTCGTTGTCGTCGAACACGATCCGGAGTTTATGCTGGCGGCTGACGACATCGTTGAAATCGGCCCCGGTGCCGGAGACTCCGGTGGCACCATTGTTTTTCAGGGCTCGCCCGTTGAACTGCTCAACGCCGACACTGCGACAGCGAAGCATTTGCAATTGAATTCAATCCCCGCACAAATGACGTCGAAGCAACGGCGACAACCGGAAAGCTGGCTGACGCTGACAGGCGTGCGGTGTCACAACATTGATGACCTGTCTGTAAAGATTCCGCTCGGCGTGCTGTGTGCGATCACGGGCGTCAGCGGCAGCGGCAAGAGTTCCCTCATCGTTGATTCGCTGTATCCGCAGCTTTGCCGTCAGTTGCAGCTCACTGTCATTCCGTCCGGAGATGGAACAATCGATCGCATCGACGGTTTCGAGCAGATCGATAACGTGCTGTTGCTGGATCAGAGTCCTGTGCAACGATCCCGGCGGAGCATCCCGGCGACCTGGATCGGCGTCTTTGATGAAATTCGCGTGTTGTTGGCGGAGACGCACGAGGCAAAGAAACGAAATTTTGGGCGCGGGATGTTCAGTTTCAATTCCGCGTCCGGTGGACGATGCCCGGTCTGTGAAGGTCGCGGTGTCGTGACCGTCGCTATGCAGTTTCTGGCCGACATCCAGACGACATGCGAAGAATGCAACGGACGACGATTTCGCCCCGACGTGCTGGAGATCCGCTATCGCGACCGGTCGGTGCATGAAATCCTGCGTATGACCGGGGACGAAGCATTCACGTTCTTCAACGGACATCACAAGATCCAGCAACGATTGAACGCCGTGCGGCAGGTTGGTCTTGGCTACCTGCGGCTCGGGCAGCCATTGAGCACCGTGTCGGGCGGCGAAGCTCAAAGATTACGAATCGCCGCGCTGCTGGCCGGCATTCCGCTGGAAGACGGCGACACCGCCGCACAAAATCGCAAAGCCGGAGCACTCACGAGGGCCGGTCGCACACTGTTCCTGCTTGACGAGCCCTGCAGCGGACTCCATCTGCAGGACATCGAACGCCTGCGAACATGCCTGGATTTCCTGCTGCAAACCGGCCACTCCGTCATCGTAATCGACCATGACCCCGCACTGACTTCACACGCCGACCACATTATCCAGCTCGGCCCCGGCGCTGGTCGTCTGGGCGGCCAGGTCGTGATGTCAAGTTAGTGATTTAAACCGAACTTGAACGGCTCCAAATTGAGCTTCGAGCGGTAGAAGACTGGGGATTTGCCAGAATACGCACAAATACAAATTACATGTGTAGCCAGAAAAT
>JAYTAK010000985.1:0-6964 GCA_043737515.1 Candidatus Kuenenia sp.
TTTTCGTCCTCAATACACGCGAAACACGTTTTTTGACAGTCCATAACCACTGACACACAATGGGTTTACGCTTCGTTGAACGGTATTGCCGTTAAACGATTGACTTTCCCATAAATCACGCACATAGAATCCGGTAGGGTCAGTCATTTTGTAACACGACAAGCTGGAAGCTTATCCCACGAGAATTCAACAGCGGGTACTCAGATGATGAACATGAATCTCCTTCGCTCTGCGAGCTTATTGGTTGCCGTCCTTCTGTCGGTGGTCCCTGTCGCGGCTCAGTCGGTTGATGAAATGCAGCAGAAGGCCATTCAGTTTCTTGAGGTGACTCAGGCGGCTGACGGTTCATGGACGAGCCCTGATGCCGTCGGGATCACCGGCCTGGTGACGACGTCGCTGCTGATGTCGGGGAAATCCACGGAAGATCCGCTCGTGAAAAAAGGGCTGGATTTCATCGTCGCCAGTCAGCAGCCAACCGGTGGGATTCATGCGCCCGCCAGTCGCCATCAGAATTACGAAACCTGTATTTCCATCCTGGCGCTGACGGAAGCCAATAAGGACGACCGCTTCGACGCCGTCATCAAGAAGGGCGAACTCTTTCTGCGCGGTTTGCAGTGGGATGAAGGCGAAGGCATTGAAACGACTGACGGTGCCTACGGCGGAGGCGGCTATGACAGCAAGCAGCGTCCCGACATGTCGAACACACAGTTCCTTGTCGAAGCCCTGAAGAAAGCCGGCGTCGCCGAAGATGATCCCGCCATGCAGAAGGCTCTGGTGTTTGTGTCGCGTGCGCAGAACCTCGAATCACAGCACAACAAACTGCCGTTTGCCGGCAAGGTGAATGACGGAGGATTTATCTACACGCCGGCCAAGGGCGGAGAATCGAAAGCGGGCGAAACGGAGAATGGCGGTCACAAGTCGTACGGCAGCATTACCTATGCCGGCCTGAAGAGCATGATCTATGCGGGCGTCGGCAAAGATGATCCTCGCGTCACAGCGGCCACTGACTGGATTCGCAAACACTACACGCTCGAAGAAAACCCGAACATGGGTCAGCAGGGTCTGTACTACTACTTTCACACATTCGCAAAAACCATGTCCGTCATCGGTGGCGATGAGTTTGAAGATGCGGCAGGCATCAAACACGACTGGAAGCAAGAACTCACCGCGAAGCTGGCATCGCTGCAGCAACCCAACGGAAGCTGGACCAATCCCGCCGACCGCTGGTACGAAGACGATCCGAATCTGGTCACTGCGTACTGCCTGATCGCACTGCATCACTGCGAGTAAATCCAGGGGCAATTCCTGCTGAAATCTTGTCATGGGCATTTGATCTCCCGGCGGATCGCAGGTAAAAGTCGCAGATTGGTGCGTTCATTGAAATGCCCGTGGTCAATTCAACATCATCAACGAGAGGTGTTCAGGTATGGACTTCATCAGTTCGGCGCTCGTGATTATCGGTTATATTCTGATGGCAGTCGGATCAATCTGGATCCTGGTGCTCGCCTTTCAGGACAGCATACTCATCGGCGTCCTGTGCCTGATCATACCCCTGTTCGGAATCTATGCAGTCGTCAAGACCTGGCCGGAGTCCAAACCTCCGCTTCTCACATATCTTGCTGGAATGGCTGTCGCTGTCGTGGGCGCATTGATCGGTGGTGCGGGTGCGGCCGGATGACGGTTTGCTGACGATGTTCAGGTGAGGTTCACGGATTTTCGCCGCACGGCAATCGCGGTAAACTGTGCTGCATTCGCAATTTCGCCTCGCCAGTTCTGATTCTGGTCGATCCATGAATTTGAGTCTCAGTTACATCGGTCGCAGTCAGCTCCGGCAGTCGTCCGGCGGCCAGCGGATTCTGGAACTCGCCCCGAATCTGTCGCGCGACAAAGTGGCGCTGGATGCCGTGCTGAAGGAACCGATCCGGTTTCGTGAAGCGATCAGCACGCTGCACGATGTCGTGGTCAACGACCTGACATTCAAACCGCGCGACAAATCAGCGTATGAAGAATGGAAGAAGCAGCAAGCCGTCCGCGAACGGGAGATTCGGCAGGGAGCCATGCAGACGGCCCGTGAAACAGTCGCCGCAGGACGCGCACCAAAGCCCACGGCGGAAATGCAGCAACAACATCGCCAGGCGTTGGAGCGTTACTGGAAAGCTCGATCGCAACTAAACGTGCGGCTGCGGGAAGAAAATGAAACGCTGTGGCGACGACTGATGCCGTACGATCCGGTGATCACGGTGGCCGACGATGTCGTCTTCTTCGAATGTTTTTCGAGCGATGAATCCAGCTACGGCTGTCTGACGATCGATCGTGATGCGTGCTTCGCGAAAGCTCAGGAGGCCTGCTTGGGCACGACGAACGTGGACTATTCGTGGGAGCTGTATCACAACTTCCAGTCGCTGCGGACATATCGCGAAACGCGATTCAACATCAACCCGGAAGGCTTTTCGGTTCAGACCGCCGATCGAGACGATTATCGCGAAGAGAAGATAGAATTGCCCGACGGCTGGCTCCGCGGCTTCATGCAGTTGCAGGCCGCAATGGCGCTGCCGATGAAGAAGGTCACGCTCGGAGTCGATGCGGTTTACTCGTTGCTGGCGTGGCTGAAACGACATCGCGAAAAGCACGGCCCGCGGGCTATTCGATTCGAACTCGAAGAAGGCAAGTCACCGCGCCTGGTACTGGAACCGTGGAACGTCACCATCGAAAGTCCTTCAACGCTCTACCACGGCGCGACGACGGAACCGGTGCGCATCTGGGGACGTCGGCGGCTGATGAGTCTGGCTCGACTGCTGCCGCTGGCGACGCAGGTGGATGTTTATCTGCTCGGCACCGGATTGCCGAGTTTCTGGGTGGTGCAGATGGGCAATATGCGTCTGACGCTGGGGCTCAGCGGCTGGACCACGAATGACTGGACTCGCGGCAGCGCCGTGCAGATGCTGCTGCCACCGACCGTACCCAGCCTGACGCAGGTCGCCTCTGCCGCCGAACAGCTCAGTCAGCAACGAGCAATGTCGATGGACACGATCCGCACGGATTTGAAGTGTTCAACCGAGAATGCGGCAGCAGCGATGAATCAACTGGCTCTGCGTGGCCAGGCGATTTACGATCTGCACGCCGGCGTGTTCCGCTGGCGACAGATCCTGCCGATGGCGTTGTCAGATCGCGAACTTGGTTCGCCACATCCCGAACTTACCGCCGCAGAGCAGTTTGTCGCAGACGGCAAGGTGAAAGTGGAAACTCGCCAGGAGGCGCCTCGTGGCGGTTCGATCGTTACGGGCAAGGTGGAAAACCAGAGCTGCGAAGTGCTGATCGACGGTGACGGCATTATTCGCAAAGGCAAGTGCCGCTGCAGTTGGCACTTCAAATTCGGCGTCCGCAACGGCCCCTGCCGCCATCTGCAGGCCCTGCGTGCCCGTGTTCGTTCTTTTTCAGAATAGCGGCTGAACATCTGCGGCAACGGAACCCAGCGCGATGCAGTTGAAGAATCTCCTGAGCGGAAAACTCGAAGAAGCAAGCGTCCTCGAACAACTGGCAGGGCTTTGCGAGGACGAAGGCGGCTATCACGGGACACTGTTGTGCCGTGACCGAATCACCGCGCACACGGCCTCAGGGAAGAAAGTTCCGGTCATCATTGGATCGACTCCTGTGGTCGGAACTGGATCTGTCGGACAAAGCCCCACGACGCGAATTCTGCACCTGGGCCTGATGCTGGAAGCCAAAGTTTCCACAGTTCCGGACTATTTGATGGCTGAAGTGGACGGGAAGAAATCGGACCAGGTTGAACTGAACTTTCGGTCTCAGGTCACCGGCCCTGACGCTCACGTTCAGGATCGCTCCACGATCGAAAAGATCGATCGATATGAACTCGGGGAACACACCGCTGCAGGATCCTGTCGCATCCGGATCGGAACACCGAGGCTGATTGCTTCGCTGACGCAATTGTCGAATCAGGAACGGCACGACACCTTGATCCCTCCCGAATTAAATCTGGTCATCCGCGTCACTCGGCTTGCTGAATGATTCTTTGTCCAGCAATTGCAGCAGGCGATCCGCGACAGCGGCACCGAGCAGCCTGTGACCTTCGGCGTTGAAATGACACCAGCAATCAATGTACAACGGTTTCTCGACAGTCGCAAACACCATCGTCTGGTCGCTGAATTCCACTCCTTCGGCCTGCAGTGCAAGTCCACACTCCTGAAGTCGCGGAAACATCGACCGCACGAATGGCGCGGATCCTTCGTATTCAGACAAACACACCTTGCTTTCCGCTTCGCCTATCGGTTTGGAATTCGGGACGTACTGATTTGGTTGCAACACATGCAGGTACAGCGTCCCGTTGGCCTGGCAGAGATTGTGCATCTGCCGTGAACAGCGTTGCCACATCGCGGCAACTTCCGGTTCAAGTGCATCACCGGAGAATCGATTTGTCGGTCCATGTGTCGTGAAGCTGTGGCGTTTCAGGTTGCTGACAAAAAGTCCCAGATCTGTCAGTTCTCCGTAGGCAGACTGGTCGCGAAAATGCCAGATCAGATTCAGGGTGGAGGACCATCGAAACGGAGAGGCCAGAATCGATCGGGCCATCTGCTGGCGCTTGCCGCGAAGAGACTGCAGTCGCGCGGCTTCTGCCGAAGTGCGTGGATCAGAAACGGATACGACCCGCGTATGCCATGCGCGGGGATACGTAATCGCGGTGTTCATCTCAGCGTTGTCGCGAATCGTGAGGACCGTTTCGTTGTATCCATCCATGTTCACGATCGCATCAAACTCCGCTCCCTGCGTCAACAGAAAGTTGTAGGCCATCAATTGCTGAGGCTGCTTGTAGCCAGGCAGCGCCATGCGGACAAACTGAATCCTGCGACCTTTGAGCGCAGGATGAGCGGACAATTTTTCCCGCAGGACGTGCTGGGCTTCCCACGAAAATCCCCATGCCACTGATCCGCCTGCGATTCCCACAATGTACGTGTCATCAGCTCGGTGATAGACGCTCTCGCTGTCGTCTCTGAATCCCAGCCAGTTGACGGGAATGTCTCCGCCGGAATACTTCTCCGGCCTCGCCAGTTGCGGATTGTGAACCCATCCCAGATACGGATGAAACGCTTCGCTCGCCCCATCCGATACGCGGACCCCTTCGGCGATTTCCTGCTGCAGCAGTCGCAGCTTTCGCACCGAAAAATCTGCATCCGTCAGATGCAGCCCGGCCCAGGAAATCAACTCACACGCCAAAACCACGATCCCCGCCAGTACGGCGCTGAACACGCTGCGCTTCTTCCATGAGAGTTTCTGACGCACTTTCAACGGGCCGATGGAATTCATAGATTTACAGATCTGCCGCATTCCTGCGAAGGATGAACGACGAAAATATCTTCAGGCGGCGGCCCGATTGCCCAATGGTATGCTCTCTGTGCCATTTAAGAAATCGTCAGCAAAGCTGAGAGACAGCCGACACAGTGCAACGGGCACAGTTGCCAGCGGGAAGCGAATCCCTGATCATGCGGCCCTCTACATTACTCTGTTTTTTACCGCTGTGAGATCAGGCATGAAGCTGCTGCAGGCATTGACGCAAACACCTTCGGTTCCGGGGCGTGAGGATCGAATCCGTAAGGTCATTCACGACTATGTGACGAAGCAAAAACTGTTCGACGAAGTCACCGTCGATTCGATGGGATCGCTGATCGGCGTCCGCAAACCGCGTCCGGAGACCGGCAAAGCGGCAAAGAAACCGGTCAGAGTCATGCTGGCCGCGCACATGGATCAGATCGGGTTCCTCGTTCGCCACATCGACGAATGTGGCTATCTGCGCCTCAATCCGGTCGGTGGTTTCGATGCCCGGAATCTGTTTGCCCGCAAGGTGCGTGTGTGTACGGCACACGGTGATCTGCCCGGCATCATGAATGCGTCCGGCAAACCGATTCATATCGCGAGCGACGCCGACAAAAAGAAGATTCCCGAAGTGACGGAATTCTTCGTCGATCTCGGCCTGACCGGCGATCAGGCGCGAAGCCAGGTTCTCATTGGCGACATGGTTGTGCTCGACGGGCCATTCGAGGAAGTCGGCAACTCGGTCGTCAGCCAGTGTCTGGACAATCGCGTCGGCTGCTGGGCACAGCTCAAAGCGTTGGAGGCGCTCAAGCATCACAACTGTGAGATTCATGCTGTCTGGACCGTGCAGGAAGAAGTCGGTCTCCGCGGCGCGCAGGCGGCGGCCTATGGCGTGCAGCCGGATATCGGAGTCGCGTGTGATACCACGCTGTGCTGCAAGACGCCTGGTGTGCCTGACGAAGATCGCGTATCGGTGGCTGGTGACGGTGTCTGTCTGCACGTCATGGACTCGTCCATGATTTCGGACATTGGACTGGTCGAGCAATTTGAAGCCGTGGCGAAGGCCAACTCCATCAAGTGCCAACGCGCCATTCTCCCGCGCGGCGGTCAGGACGGAGCCATGATTCAGCGCAGTCGCAGCGGCGTGAGAACCATCTCATTGGCATGCCCGGTCAAGTACATACACACGGTGACGGAAATGACTCACAAGGACGACCTGGAATCCTATCACACGCTGCTCACCGCCTGGCTGGAGCAGCTTTGACCGGAACGGCCATTGCAAACTGACACGCGACAAGTTCGAACGTTGTTCTTTATGATTTTTTCGGATTTCGGATTTCGGATTTCGGATTTGCCGCACTAGGGGCGTCACAACACACATTGCCGCTGGAGTGATTTGCCGTACTACAAACGATTAATTTCTTGTTGTCCCGCGAAGATTTTCAGGTGACTGCTGGACGAGATTGAGGCGGGTGCCACAGGAGAATAACGGACAGGAAGATGGAAAGACCGAAGCGGAATTGCCTTCCGGAATTCCTGAACGCAAAATCACTGTCCCGGGAAATGGCAGAACGATGAGGGCAGGACAATAAACCGCACAGACAAACGCTTCTGATCGTTCTGCCCCCATCGTTCTGCC
>JAYTAK010000986.1:0-6961 GCA_043737515.1 Candidatus Kuenenia sp.
CACGAAGTTGGCATGATTGAACATGCGTTTCGCCAGCGGCAGCGTCGTGGCGATGCCCTCAATGACAAATTCACGCAGACAGCGACGCATGCACTGAATAGCCTCGTCCCGCGTTGGCTTATGCACGATCAGCTTGCCGATCATGGAGTCATAATACGGACTGATCGTATAGCCTTCGTAAACATGCGAATCAAATCGCACGCCGGGACCGCCGGGCAGACGCAGCTTGGTGATCGTGCCCGGACTGCCGCGAAAATTATTCTCCGGATCTTCTGCGTTGACTCGCAGCTCGATCGCACAGCCGGTGTGGCGAATGTCTGCCTGAGTGAACGGCAGCTTTTCTCCGGCTGCCACCAGAATCTGCTGCTTGATCAGATCGATGCCCGTGACCAGTTCCGTCACCGGATGTTCCACCTGAATTCGGGCATTCACCTCAATGAAGAAGAAGTTGTAATTCTTATCGACGATGAATTCACATGTGCCGGCATTCGTATATCCGGATTCGCGGACGAGATTCACCGCACATTCGCAGATCCGCTGGCGAACTTCTTCCGGCAGTTTGGGAGCCGGACTTTCTTCGATCAGCTTCTGATGCCGCCGCTGCATCGAACAGTCGCGTTCAAACAAATGCACGACATTGCCGTGATTGTCGGCCAGAATCTGGACTTCGACGTGGCGCGGACGTTCGACATATTTTTCGATGTACACTCCGGCATTCTTGAACGCCTTTTCCGCTTCTGCTGAAGCCGCCTGCAGTCCGGCGCGGAGCGAGATTTCGTTGCCGGCGACACGCATGCCTTTGCCGCCACCGCCAGCCGTCGCTTTGATCAGAACCGGGTAGCCAATGCGATCGGCGATCTTCACGGCGTCATTGACGTCCGATACGAGCCCGTCGCTGCCAGGGACGCAGGGCACGCCGGCTTTCATGGCGATTTCACGAGCACTGACCTTGTCGCCGAGCTGCTGCATGGCGAGAACGGGCGGGCCGATGAATTCAATATTACAACTGCGACACACCTCCGCGAAGTGAGCGTTTTCGGCCAGGAACCCGTAGCCCGGATGCACAGCCTGCACATTGCCGATTTCCGCCGCGCTGATGATGCGGTTGATTTGCAGATAGCTGTCTGATGCCGGAGCAGGTCCGATGCACCAGGCTTCGTCCGCCAATTGCAGATAATGCGCGCCGCGGTCGGCTTCGCTGTAAACGGCAACCGTTTCGATTCCGAGTTCGCGACACGCGCGAATGATTCGAAGGGCGATTTCGCCGCGGTTCGCAACCAGAATTCTTTGAAACATGGGATAACCGTTGAAAGGCCTGAAAACGTAAATCTGTTGAACATGAACCGTCTGGATACGAACGAGGCGATACGCAGACTTCGTGTCACCCAAACTCACAGGCGACGTCTGTGGCGGAACGCCGTCGCCTGCGGGTTGAATTAAAGTGGGATAAGCTTCCAGCTTGTCATTGCTGTCACAAAAAGTGAGTTTTCGACAGTCGATGCCAGGCTGAAAGCCTGGCCCACATAGAACTCGGCTGACCCTACCGGACTCTATGTGCGTGATTTATTGGGAACGTCATTCGTTTAACGACAAGCCGCAGGCGTCGGCGGCAGAGAATTTCGCCTACGCCTACGGCTCGCCGTTAAACGATCATTCTCCCACACTCGATTTTTCCCTCAAAACCAATCGGGAGCTGCACATAGAATCCGGTAGAGTCAGGAACTCGGACTAAATCAAAAGACCGCCAGCGCCGGTCTTTTGAAAACGCTCCTGACCTCTCAGGCTGGCTCAATTCGAAACAAAGGCTGACCGAAACCAACCGCATCCCCGTTCTCGACAAGGATCTCGACAATGCGACCGGATTTCTCTGCCAGAATCTGGTTGAACACCTTCATTGCTTCGATCATGCAAATGACGGTGTCCGGTTTGACCACTGTCCCGACCGTCACAAACGGCGCGTCTTCCGGGCTGGCCGCAGAGTAGTACGTCCCCACCGTTGGCGCGTTGATTGTGACACCTGCCGGAGCAGCCGCAGGTGTTGCAGGCGCGGCGGCTGCCGGAGCCATGGCCGGGGCCGTTTGTGCTGCCATCGGCATGGCGTAACCCTGCGAAGACGCCGGTTGTGCATAGGCGACGCGTGGACCGCGCCGGATTTTCCAGGACTCGTCATCGTTCTGAAGGTTAATCTCAGAAACGTCGAATTTCTCCATCAACTGGAGCAGCTTTCGAATCCGGTCCAGATCGAAAGAGTCGCTTTTTTCTTCGTTTTCCACAGGTTTCGCCATTTCAAAATTGCCTCCGGACGTCTCCTGCAACGTCCTGTACGGGGGTCAAACAAAAGTCGATGCAGGATCGTGAAATGCTGCCATTTATGCAAGGATTGGAACGATAGCCTGTTCGAATTCCCGCTCAAGATTCGACAATACCTCGTTTCCATCGCTTGTGACCAGAATATCGTCTTCGATCCGCATTCCGAATTTGCCCGGTAAATAGATGCCGGGTTCCATGGTGACGACCATTCCAGCCTCGAATTTCCGGTCAGAAATGGGACTCACACGCACTGACTCATGAATCTCCAGGCCGAAACCATGGCCCAGTCCGTGTCCGAAGTATTTTCCAAAACCCGCCCGCTCAATGAGGCTGCGGGCAATTCTGTCCACATCCGCGCACTTTTCGCCTGGGCGAATGGCCTTGATCGCAGCTTGCTGGGCCGCCAGAACTGTGTTGTAGACCAGTTCCATCTGCTTCGTCGGTTTTCCCGTAATGAACACCCGCGTCAGATCACTGCGATACCCCGACTTCGTGGACGCTCCCCAGTCAATCAGCAGCACAGGATGTTCTGCGACGAGTCGCATCCCTGCATGAGCGTGCGGCAATGCGGCCGTCGGACCAACACCGACGATCGGTTCAAATCCAGTCCCGGTCGCCCCGAAACTGCGCATGGCGGCTTCGAGCAAATACCGAATCTCCGTTTCCGACTGATCCGATCGAAGTGAACTTCGAACCACACCGATCCCGCGCTGAGCGTACTCAATGGCCGCCCGGATCTGTTCAAGTTCCCATTTGTCTTTTACCTCGCGCAGTCGCTCCACAAGTCCACTGGTCGGAACCAGCGTGGCGCTCGTGATTTTTTCTGACAAGGTGCCATGCACCGCGACTGTCGTGTGCTCCGCCTCGAAGCCCACTCGCTTCGATCTGGCCCTGGCGACAATCCTGGCGACGAGGTCATTGATCGTGCTGCCGGAGTCACGAATTTCCACGTCCAAATCCGGACACTCATCAGCCAACTGCGTTTCGTAGCGTGTGTCGCTGAGCAAAACGCAGTTGGTCGAATTCAGAAACAACCAGGACGAATCTCCGGTGAACCCCGTCAAATACCGCACGTTTGCCAGACCGCTGATGATCAGGCTGTCGATTTCGGACTTTTTCAGATCACGCAGCAACCTCGCGCGGCGTGCGGGATAGTTTGGATTCATGGGATTTCTGTTACCTCGGTCTCAGTCGCCAAAAAACGACTACTTCGCCGCGGCAAGCACCGCGTCGTAATTTGGATGTTCAGCGATTTCCTTGCAGTACTCCGCGTACTTCACGGTGCCATCAGCACCGATCACAAACACGGCGCGGCACAGGCAGCGGTCGAGCTTGCCGCCACTGATCAATACGCCGTAGTCTTCGCCAAACTTCGTGCAGCGATGAGCGCTGAGCGTCTTGACCGTCTCTACGTTCTCAGCTCCGCACCATCGCTTCTGGCCGAATGGCAGGTCCATACTCACAACGAGGACTTCGACGTTGGACAGCGCCGCTGCCTGATCGTTGAATTTCTTGGTTTCCGCGTGACAGACGGGTGTGTCGAGCGACGGAATTGTGGCGATGATACGAATCTTGCCGCTGCTGCTGGCAAGTGTGACTTCTTCTAGTCCGGGATTCTGCAGCGAGAATTCCGGTGCCTTCGAGCCGACAGCAAGTGCATTGCCAGCAAGGTCCACGGGATTCCCCTTCAATGTCACTGCACCTTTTCGAACGTCCGACATGGATTTAATTCCTTCGCGTAATAGCCTGATGTGAGCAATTTCCAGAACAACTGACGCAGGTTATCGACCGCAGCGACTGTGTTGCAACCGAGTGCCCTGGTGATCTGGTTTGAGTGTGATATCCGGCTATATTGTCGCGTTGCCGAACCTCCAACTTCAAGTTGAGGCCCGAATAGTTCACAATGGCGGTGGTGCCGCTGAGATTGAGGATCGATCAGTCTGCAGCCATCGACCATGCCGTTTCGTCGAAAGTCATCATGCTCTCTCAGACTGTTGAATACGCACTTCGAGCCGTCGTGCATCTGGCGATGCGAGCGCCTGAACCTCAGACGACGGCTGCGATCGCCGACGTAACAAAGGTTCCGCCCGCGTATCTGGCGAAAGTGCTGCAGGGCTTGAAAGAGAAGAACATCGTCCATCTTCAACGCGGGATTGGCGGCGGTGTTTCGCTGGCTCAGTCACCCGATGAATTGACGATCCTGGACGTCGTGAATGCCGTCGATCCGATCAAACGCATCAACCAATGCCCGCTGGACCTGAAATCTCACGGAACTCGGCTGTGTGCATTGCACTTCCGCATGGACAAAGCACTGCAGTCGATGGAAGAAGCCTTTCGTGCCACCACACTGAGCGACCTGCTTCGCGACGAAAATCCCAGTGTGCCGTTGTGCGACAAGCTGGATTCCGGACAGAAATCTCAGGCAGACGGTCGCCATCCCTGAACGATCATCCAACGGACCGCTGGAAAGTCGCCGAGCTCTCCGGACGGCAACCTATGCGACAAGTGATTGGTGTATTGGTCCAACCAGCCTGTTGAGCCGCCGACCTGCTCCCGGAAAGGGCTTCACCAAGCAATGAACGCTGACGCAGAACTTCGCGAAAAATATCCGGATAACCGGGCCGCGAACCGAGTCCAAAGAGCTTGTCGCGGATTTCGTACGGGAATTCATCGTTCTCGGCAGACAGGCTGTTGCTCTCCGGGGAATCTGCCAGCGTCTCGATCTGGTCGTAGACCGTATCGGCCCACCGCACGGCCTGTTCGACGGAATGAGGGTCGGCCCACCAGTCCGCGTTCCGATCAATGTCTCGATGAGCCTGCGGAAGAATGATGACTCGGAACGTCATGGCTTGCGTGCCAGGAGCCTGTCCCGCGTCAGCTTGCGAGCGTCTGCCAGAGGAATCCCCTGACCGGCTTCCATCTCCGCAAGTCCCTGGGCGATTGCATCGCGATGCTGCTAGCGGCGAAGAGCATCCAACGCCTGCCGGTGCATTTCACTCTCGACAACGAAATAAACTCGCGACGTATCGGGATCGACGACTTCGAGTTCGTGATCCCCCGTCGCGTGCAGAGCGGCTGCAAGTTCTTTCGTCAGTTTCGCGGTCATACGGCGATTGTACGCCAAAACGTAACCGTTCACGGGATCAGATTGCTATTGGGTCAATTTGAGGGGATTTGTTAGCTTGCGGACATGGACGCGAGAGACAAGATCATAGAGGATCTGCGGAGGCTGGTGGCGAAGCAATCGGAGGAGATTGCGACGCTGACGGCGAGAGTTGCGGAATTGGAACTGGCGCTGGCCAAAGCGACAAAAGATTCATCGACATCATCGAAACCGCCATCCAGCGATATCACCAAGCCGAAGACATCGAAAAAGCCGGGGCGACGCGGTAAGCCGAAACGCGGTGGCCAGCCGGGGCATCAGCAGCATCTGCGGGCAAACCTGCCGCCGGAACGTGTCAATGAAACGTTCGACTATGAGATCACCAGCGAAGACGTGGAGCGACTCAGCCTGCAGCCCACCGACGAATTTGAAACATACCAGTTCATCGAACTCCCCGAGTCGCCGGTCTTCGTCACCGAACATCGGCTGCGAGTTTATCTCACCGACGACGGTGAAAGATATGTGCCGGACGTGGGCGACATCCTCAGCAAACCCATCTTCGGGCCGCGACTGCTGGCGCTGATCGGATGGCTGAAGTCGGGTGCTCACTGCAGCTATTCCACCATCGAAACGTACATGGAAGACGTGCTGCAGGTGCCGGTGTCGCGAGGCTATCTGGCCAAGCTCTGCACCGGATTGATTGCGGATTCGCTGGACAAGAGCTACCAGGAGCTGAAGGACGCGATCCCTCAGCAGGAACAGCTCGGCAGCGATGAGACGAGTTTCAAAAACAACGGCAAGAAACACTGGATCTGGTGCATCGCATCGGCCCTCTTCACGGTGTTTCATATTGCTCCGACGCGATCTCGCAAAGTGCTCGAAGAACTTGTCGGTGAGGAATTCGCGGGCTATCTGAACTTCGATTACTTCTCAGCCAATTGCTCGTTCGCCTGGAATTATTGGATTAAGGCCCAGTACTGCTGGGCTCATCTGATCCGCGACATCCGGTTCCTGAAGAAGCTCCCGGACGAGAAAACAAAAGTCTGGGCCGAACAGCTGGAGGATCGTTCGCGGCGGCTGTTTCAGGCATGGCATTCCCGCGGGACAATGACGGTCGAAGGTTTTCGCCGCTCGATGATGATCCATCGCGACCGCTTTCTGGAGCTGGTTCGAAACCCGCCTTCCTCAAAGGAGGCCATGAACCTTGCTGCGCGCTTCGCCATCCGCGAATACGTCGTGGAGGGCAGTGATGAGGTGCAGTCGTATGATATGTCTCAGGATTATTTCCGCTTCATGTTTGCGGACGGCGTCGAACCGACCAACAATCACAACGAACAACAAATCCGCCACTGCGTGATCGACCGCACAATCACTCAGGGAACTCGCAGCGAAGCCGGTCAGCGCTATCACGAACGCATGTGGACAGCTCTGGCCACCTGCCGAAAACAGCAACGCAGTTTCTTCGACTTTCTGAAGTCCTCCATCGATGCGAAGCTCAACAAACAGCCCGCTCCATCGCTCCTGAACGGCTGATGCCGTGAACGGTTA
>JAYTAK010000987.1:0-6957 GCA_043737515.1 Candidatus Kuenenia sp.
AGCCCCAACGGGGCGATCCTAACCTGTTATTCGTCTTAGTGCCGCCCCTTTGGGGCTCAATAACTCACTGGTGTTTCCTTCCTGGGGCGATGCCCCAGGCTGACATAGCGCCGGCCCGTTGGGCCTGAATGCACGCTGTAAACTCGTTTTTCCTGACGTCACATAGAATCCGGTAGAGTCAGAAAACCTCATTCTATTCGCTCATTCATTTGGCAGTTGCACCTGTCTTTCTTCTTCCAGTTGCAATGTGATCACACCACCTGCGTCCTCGATCCGCGTGGTGACATCGATCCAGTGACGATAAGGGGTATCTTTCTGACTCTTCACCACAACGATCCGGTCCTCCGGACGTGTCTTGCCGCTGAACTGTGATCGAAGCTGCGTTGCCAGATCGGGGATCGCCACTGTTGCTCCGTTGATCAGGACCGAAGTTCGAGTCAGTTGGACTTCGATGTTCTGCGGTTCGTTTTCTTTCTTCTCGTTCTGTGTTTCGCTGCGGGGAATTGTCTGCTTGTGTCCGCGATCAGGCTGAATCGATGCACAGACAAGGAAAAATACGATCAGATTGAACGCAATGTCGCCCGTCGCCACTGCCGGCGGTTCCACCAGCAACTTGTTTGTTCGTTTTAACTTCAGCAGCATGACACGTCACCAAATTGATTACCGGGCGGATACTCTCCTGATCTGATTCACCTACCTCGTTGACGTCTCCGCGGCCATTGCCTGCTCGGCTTCCCGATGCTGCAGAGCCATCTGCAGAGTCACCGTTTCGATCAGCTCGGTCGCCGACTCTTCAACTTCCAGCACAAATCGATTGATGACGCTGGTGAAATAGTTGAACGCCACGTAGGCTGGAATCCCCACGATCAGCCCCAGAGCCGTCGTCAGCAGAGCTTCACTGATCCCGCCTGCAGCCGATTCAACGATATTGCTCTCACCCATTTTGGCGACAATATCCTGAAACGAATTCACCATCCCGGAAACCGTTCCAAGAAAACCCACCATCGGCGCGGCGCTGGAAACGGTGGCGAGTGTCGGCAGATGTTTTTCCATCGCGCCGACAACGTGAATCCCATAGTCGTCCATGGCCTTGACGACCTGCTCTTCAATCTTGCCGGGATCATAGTCCAGTCGCTGCAGTACCAGGAATTTTCTTAATCCGGCAGACAGAATTGCAGGCACCGGCCCCTGCAGCCCATCGCAAAGCTGAAGCGCTTCCTCGACTTTTTCCTGCTCCAGCAAAGTCCGCACCTGTGATCGTAATGCCTGAGTGTCGGTCCCGAGCATTTGCAGGCTGCGATAGCGTTCGATGATTACGGCGAATGCAATAATGCCCATCAGGAGAATGGGCCACATGAAAATCCCGCCTTCAATCATCAGGCCCATGGCTCCCGAATGGAGCAACTCGTCAACCGAAGTCCAGAATCCTCCGGTCTGCTCCGCGGCTGACTCTTCTTCCTCTGCCGCCGCGCCGTCAGTTGCCGCTTTGTCTTTTGACTCTGCAGGAGTGGCAGCCGCTTCGCCAGTCGCCGGAGCGGGCGATGCGTTGTCGCTTTGCGCGGCGTCTGAAGCAGCAGGTGTCCGGGTGACATCAGCCTGAGCCAGCAACACGGATTCCGGCACTGCGGACAAAAATCCAAACAGGCCGCAGATCAGAATGGTGATCGAAATCATGGGTTATCGTTTTCCACTGCAGTGGCTTCAGATTCAAATTGCTGCAACATTTCGGGCAACGCCAGTCGGCCACGAGCAAACTTGGCCGCTTCGCTGGCCGGGAAATCCCAGCGACAACGATTGTATCTTCGGAATGCTTCGACGTTGTTCTGCGCCTTACGGAAGCTCTCGCCGGACCAGAACATCGCGTCAGCGCACAACGGATCATCAGGGAAGCGTTTAGCGAACTCATCGAATGATTGTCCGCCTTTCATGTAATTCTCTGCTTTGAAATAGCACTGCCCGTTGCGAAACGCCATTCGCGAAGAATGCTGATGCCCTTCGAACTGCTCAAGGAATTTTTCTCCCACCTGAGCAGCGACCTCAAAGCGGTTGTTCTTATAAAAATAGTCGCTGATCCGAATCATGACGCTGGCGATCAGCGGACTCCTGGGATACGTCGCGGCCAGCGTCACGTACGCTTCCAGAGCCTGATCGAAGTCGCCCGCTTCCTCATACGACTGCGCGAGCTTGTACTGCGCGTCTGCCGCCAGTGAATGGTCGGAATACTGACGGACGATCAGTTCATACGACTGAATGGCCTCATGCCACTGCTTCAGTTCCTGCGAAAACTGTCCCATCAGGTAGGCGATTCGCGGAACATATTTCGGATCAGGATAATCTTCCATGACTTCTTTCAGGACTCGACGACCGGCTTCCAGATCGGACTGGAAGTCTGCCGATCGCCCTAATTCCTGATGGCTCTTGAAGAGTTCAAAATAACTCTCAGCGATGTGAAACTTCGTCTCGACCGCCAACTGCTCATTATTGAACGTCTTGCTGAACGCCGTCACCAGACCATCGGTGCCAATCACGACCGGAACTTCCTGCAGGAGTTCCAGCTTGCCCTGTTCCGTGCTGGCTGACAGGTCGTTGTAACGAATCGACAGCGTATCGCCGAAGAAGCATTCCACTGACGGATTATCTGCAGCAATGTTTTCGGGGGTGGGTTTTTCACTCGGAGCCAGTACCAGCGAACCGGTGAAAATTCCGCTGTGCTGCAGAGTCTCAAACAGCGGCACCAGTTCGCGGTCACCGAATTCTGTCGTGATCTGCACATCGATGACATCACGATCATCGGTGACATCGCGATCGGCATCATCGACGCGCAGGAACAGCTTTTCGCCGACATGTAACTGCGTCACGGGTTTTTCGTACTCACGGTCGGTACAGGCCAGCTTGCCATTCGTCACGAGGCGTGCCTGAGCCAGCAACGACTTCGCCTTTTCTTTTGGTCGAAACGCATCGTTGTACTGAGAAGTGATACGGTCTTTGCCTGTCAGGTTTAGAACTCTGGTCACCAAGCTGCGATCAACGGCTGATCCCTTACCGTTTTCGTCGGCCACGTTCGGACCGCCGACGAGGTTTCGTGGCATCTCAGAATGAAGCGGCACAAGGCTCGGACTTGTACTGCTGCCCAGTTGCAGAATCACCTGGCCAATGAATCGACCATCTTCCAGAGCAATCGCGTCCGCCGATTCCTGCGAAACCTGATTGAATGTGCGCGTGAATGCTCCTGAGACGACGCATTCCACGTCCACCGTGGCTCCATCAGTGGTCTTGAGTGAGACCACGACCTTGCTGCCGCTGTTTTTGGCTGAGTCGGGATCAATCACCTCGATCGTAAGCGGCGCTTCAAAGGCGACGGCAGCGGTTTCCGGCCGTTCGTCGGTTGACTGATAGATGAACTGCGGTGGGCCGAGCTGCGGATCGGCCGCGGGAATCACGCGCGATTCCAGAATGCGAATCTGAGCCTCAGACGGCTGATTCACATAGACCACCGTTTCCCGCGGAACCGCATGACCAGGGAACGTGTTCTGCGAATCGACGAATCGCAGGAATAATCGCTCACCTTTTTGAACATGGATCTTGCCAGGTTCCGGCGCAGCGGACGTATCGATTTCCTTCGTGAAGATTCCGGTGTTTTTCTCCGTCTCCGTCGCGACATACGGGACCGCTTCACCACTGCTGGTGATGAGTTCAAATGGCACCGTGTCGGATTCATCTGTGGTGTCGTGATCGAAATCGACGATTTCCACAATCAGCCGTTCGCCCGGTTCAATCCGCTTCAGAGTCTTTCGCTGAGTGTAAACGGCTCCGTTCACATCCTTCAGAAAGTCGTAGGTGATCGGCGTGACGGTGGCGTTGTAATAGGTCGCCGTCAACTGCGAAGACAGCAGACGACTGGTTCCAAATGCTCCCTGAGTGAACTCATCGGTGTAATTCCCGGTGATGATGTCACCTCCGGCGATTTCCAGCGTGTCGTTATCCGGAAGTGTCAGAATGTCAAACTCGGTCGGGATAAAGATCTCGTCATCTTCCCCGGCGATTTCCAAATGGTTGATTGCGACAGCTTCACCAAGGAATTCGTGAACGACCAGTTTCACATAACGCAGTTCCATCGGTTCAAATTCCATCGTCCATTCGGAGCGACCAAAATCGCTGCGAATCGGGGCACGCAGTTTGGCGGGTTCCAGATCCGGCGCGGAGATGTCGAAATCGGCCGCTCGGAATGGAAGGGCGACGATCGTATCCGCTCGGTGATCCTGTCTGGCAATCGTGGCAGAGACACCCTGACTGGCGTTTACGGTCGCCGCAAAAATTGTCAGTGGATGTGTGCCTGCTTCCAGCCACACATCGACCGTACGATTTCCGGGTCCGACCGGAAGTTCCAGACTCTGATCAATCCAGACCGCCGTCGTGTTTGCCTGCACCGCGATCCGTGCCGCGCCGGGACGATCCTGCACCAGCAATCCCTGCCAGATCACGGTGTATGGCTTCTGTGCATCCTCAGCGTCGGCAGGTCGAGACCACAGCAAGTCGGTGACTTCCTCGTCTTCAACAGGCTGACTGTTGCGGCTCAGGTTGACAATCTGCTGCCAGTTCGAATATCCCGTGTAGTCGCCTGCAAACACACGGCGTTTCATGTGGCCCAATTCGTCGGTCACTACCTGGGCGGGAACGGGTTGCGGATGCGTAGCGATGCGGAACCAGAACTGTCCGTCGTTGCTCCCCATGATGTCACCGCGAATCGGGATATGCTGGTCCGCTCGTGGCGAACTGATCCGCAGTCGGTTGACGGTCTTCAGATCTTTCATGTCAACGGTCAGGAATTTCGGAGTCGCACCATCGGGCTCGCTCATCCAAAACGTGCCGGGATCGCGATCGATCGCCATCAGCGGGCTGTGCTGGATCGAGGTATCACTGGCCAGAGCCCCCGCTGGCAATTCGCCGGTCGCTGCTGTCCCTTCAAAGATGCCGGAATGGGAACTGGTTTCCTGCAACTTGACCTGTAAACCATCGCCACTTTCGGCGTCGAGTTTGACAACAATCTGATCCGGATCATTCGAGTGGTCGCGGTCGGGATCTTCTACGCGAAGATAGATCTGATTGCCCGGTTTGACCTGCGAGGCAGGCCGAGTCTGCGATCCGAGACGTTGACTGGATTCCTGCGTTTCGTTGACTTCCTTCTGAAGCTGATCACTGAACGATTCTTTTTTCTCGTCGAGGATCCGACTGCTGGCCATATCGAACTTGCCATCGGCCGCCATGTGAATTTCGACGTCTGAAAACGGAACCTTGCGGAACTCCTTCTTGAATTCATCCGGGTAGTCACAGCGAATGATGTCCGTCCCTGTGAGCTGCAGCACATGGTCATCCGGAGTCACGGCACCAAGTCTCGTGTCGAGATCCGTGCGGAACAAACCGCGGCCCGCTCCGCCGGAGGTCAGATAGACGACCTCTTTGTCACCGCCGGGTTCCGTCGTCACGATGACCGGGACCTTTCCTTGTCCGCGACTGATCCCGAGGTCGCTGTCCTGAACAACAATCGACAGCGGCATCCCCGGTCGATGCGTGCGTTTGCTTGACCGTCCGAGTCGTCCCACGGTATTCAGCAGGTTCAACTGATCCATATACCGTTCTTCCTGCCGGTAGACTTCCGACAACTGATACAGTGCCTGATTCGCAAGTTCGACGTTCGGGACTTTGTCGAGAACCGCTCGGAAAATGTTACGAGCTTCATCGGGGTCGCCTCGACGATGTGCCAGGACACCGCGGAGGAATTCGGCCCGCACGACGATTTCAGAGTTTCGATTGTGCGACAGTCTTTCGAAGACCAACTCCGCCTGATCGTAGACCTTTTGAGCCATGTAGGACTCGCCGATGCCAAACTCTGCCTCGACTGCCTGCGGAGTTTCCGGATATCGATTCATCGCCGTTTCGTATTCTGAACGAGCGGCATCAAAGCGTTTGGCCTGGAAGAAATTCTTCGCCAGCAGCAACTGCACTTCTGCTGCGATCGATGTATCAAATTCCTTCACGTCGCCATATTTCACCAGCCATCCGCGCAGGAGATCTTCGACGCGGTTATGGTTTTCATCTCCCCCGGCCACGATATGACGATTGCACACAAAGAGCATGAGGTCCGCGGGGACTTCATAGCGATGCTGATCAAACAGTGCGATGTTCTTTTGATACGTGTCCCACGCCAGACTTTCATCTCCCAGTCGCAGATGCAGTCCGGCCTGGAGCAACGGAGCGATCTCACTCTTTTCGTCGATCGTCACGCCGACTCCGCCGATACGGGAGTAACTCTGTGCGACTAGTTCCCGAGCGCTCTGCTTGCGGCCTTCATCGACCTGCGGAATGTTGGACAGCATGCCCGTCAGCAGCGTGGCCGCGGTGACATAGTCTTTCCGCGCGAGTGCAGACTGGACGAAGATGTTCGTCTGATCCCAGTCGGTCGTCGTGTCGCCCGCAGTACGCGTCATCTTCTGCAAGGTGTGCAGGTACGCGATGGGAGACAGATTCTTCGCGGGCGTCATTTCCAGAATCGCAAGCTCCGCCACTGCAGCCGACAATCCGTATTGAAAGTCCCGCACAGCACTGAAGACTAACTGCTTGTCCGCTTCCTTCGCATCCACTTTACTTCGCAAGGCATGGACCCACTGGAGCGGAAGTCCGCTATCGACTGACCATGGACGATAGAAAATCAGATCCTGCCTCTTGCGCGCGGCCTGAAGCACTTGCTGAAATTTCGGCAGGTCGCCGGATTTGAAATACTCATCCGCCAGCCATGTGGCATAACTGCCATGATAGATGGTGTCGAGCTGAGTCAGTTCGTTCAAAAACTGAATGCGTTCGGCATCCACTAACTTCGCGAGGATGCGTGTCGCACAGTAAGGGGAATCGTATTGATTCACATCGACTGAGATATGCGATTTCCAATAGGCCATGGCCTCC
>JAYTAK010000988.1:0-3049 GCA_043737515.1 Candidatus Kuenenia sp.
ACATGCAGAAACTCATTACTTCCCAGCAGTGTTCTCAGAAACGCAGCCAGCGCGCGATGATTCACGTTGTCGAGACCGAGACTTGAAAGCTCCGCACGAAAGGCCGTCATGAAGGACGCCGCATCCAGTGTTTCCTCAGCGGTCGCCGGGCGACACAGAGCCAGGCGGTATGCCTGCTCAATCTGCTGACTTTCGGATGCATTGCCAGACTCCAGTCGCGCGGCCCAGAGGTCCGCTTTTTGATGCACGAACGGATCATTCAGAAAGTACAACGCCTGAGTCGGCACGGTGGTTCCCAGACGGTCCGCGGTCGAAGCATTTGTGTCAGGCCCGTCGAACAGTGCGAGAAACGGATGTCGCTTCAGCCGCTGCGTCATCAGATACACGCTGCGTTTGTTATTGTCGTAAACGGCGCTGAACGGACCGTGCTGAGAGAAACCCCAGGTGATCGGTGACGGAAACGGATGCTCTTTCGCAGGCTCAGGATCAAGATCCCCGCTGACCGCCAGGATCGAATCCCGAATCTCCTCGGCGCTCAGGCGACGTCGTGCGAAGTGTGTGTACAGATCGCCGGTGTCAACACCCGCTGCGGGCGACGGCGAATGGTCCGTCTCCGACGCCTGCTGGTACGTCGCGCTGAGCATGATCAGGCGGTGCATGGCCTTCAATGACCAGCCGTTCCTCACGAATTCCGTCGCCAGATGATCGAGCAAATCCGGATGCGTCGGCGGCAATCCTCGAACGCCGAAATCGTTGGGCGTCTTTACCAGGCCACGACCGAAATGATACTGCCAGATGCGATTCACCATGACTCGCGCGGTCAGCGGATGGTCAGGTCGAGTCAGCCATTGAGCCAGTTCCAGCCGACCGCTGCCGGGCGTATTCTCGGGCAACGGCTGCCCGCCCAGCGCGAGAATGAGTCCACGCGGAACTTCGTCACCGGGCTGAGACGGTTCTCCACGAAGCTGAACATGCACGTTGTGTGGCGTGCCTTCGGCCATGCCGTAAGCCATGGCGAACGGACCATCGATCAGCAGCGAATTGAGTTCTACCGCCGCACTCTGAGTCGCGTTTTGGATCGCCGCAAGCTGATCACGGATCTGCCGGGCTCGGGCCAGACGCCCTGCGGATTCGACCGTGCTGACTGGCACTGATAATGCGCCTGATGCCGCAAATTCTGATTCGCCGATGTCGTAGTTATCGACGTCCAGGGCGGGCCGCACGCCGCCGATGTGGCCGTAGCTGTCGATGAATGAGTAATCAATCAGGCCACTCCAGCCGCTTGCAAATTCACCGTTGAACTCGGTACGCGAGGAGCCGGACGCGATCGTGGCTGTAAAGGTACGACTCTTCAGATTGAGCGTCATCTGAACCTGATACCATTCACCGAGACTCAACGGACACACGGATTCCCTGGCGTCGCCACTTCTGCGGAAGAATTCTTTGCCGTTGAAGAACAGTTCAATCGCAGCGGAACTTCCGGGACCGTTCCCGATATAGTATCGCCAGGAGCCATCACTGCCTGCAGGACTGTCGCCGCAACGGAAGTCGAAACACGCGAACAGCCGTTCTGTCTCGTCGGCCTTCCAGACTCTCGGGAGCGTCAGACCAAATCCGTCGTACTCGCCGCGATTCGGCATGTGAACGCCGAGTTCCCCGACCGTGAACTGATTCAGAAACGGACTCTGCGAACTTTCCGAGATGCTGACGACGCTGTTCGGCCCCGGATTCCATGGGCTGGCAGGCGGAGTCTCTTTCGTCTGCAATTCGAAATCGCCGCCGATCCCGACCAGATCCTGCAGTTCCTTCGACAATGCCGCCGGGTCCGGGTCGTTCGCGGCGTTGCCCGTGACGAGCAGCTCTGTCGAAGTCGCCGAAATGGGTGAATCCTGCAGGCCAAGATTGTCGAATTCGATCGTCGGCAGTTTCACGTTTGTTGACGCCGACGATTCCAATACAGCGAAGTCGATCGTGCCTGGCCATGTCGGGAAAAGCGGTTTGTCCACAAACGATGACAGTGCCCCGGGCGTTCCGACCGTGCCCGAAACCGTCTGGGACTGCAGATTGATCCTGAGCTGCAGGTTCTGCCATTCATTGGGTTTCGCGTCTCCGATGCGTTCCGTCACATCACCTGTTTGCAAAGAAACTCCGTCCGACGAGATCAGGACAACCGCCGCCGGCGATGTCGGGTACGATCCGATCCAGAACCGGTGTCCTGCCGTCGGGCTGTTGCCGGAGCTGCCCGCATCCGACGCGCCAAGACGAAAGTCCAGGTTCACGAACAGTGTGTCGCAGTTGCTGCTGGAGCGTCGCGGATAAAGCGATTGAGCGATGCGATACCGACCGACATCCGCGACGATGCTTGCACCGACCTTGCCGCGCGCATAAAGATTCTTGAACGGGCTTTGCGCGGCGTTCGTGACGGCGATCTTGCCTTCGTAAAGCCACGGCGGAACGAGCACGCCGTTGCTACCGCCAGCAGCCGGTGCCTGCATTTCGAAGTCGCCGTCCATGTCGTTAAGAGATCGCAGAATGGCGGCGGGAACAGCCTGCTGTTGTTTTTCGAGGCTGACGGCAATGGCTCCGACTCGCTGATCGAACGCGCGCCATTTCGGAATCGATTCGCCAGGTGGCAGCAGCGGCACCATCGAGCGAAATTTTTGCTTCTGTTCTGATCCGGGAAAAGCATAACGGCTACTGTCGAAGATTCCGTACAGTCCGTAATAATCGGCCATCGAGACTGCGTCGAACTTGTGATCATGGCATCTTGCACAGCCCAGACTCAGCCCAATCACCGATTGCCCCAGCGTGTCGATCGTGTCCTGAATCGTGAGGTGATGATAGTTTTCAGAATCAAACCCGAACCGCCGCGAGATGGCGAGGTATCCCGTCGCCGTGACCTGCTCCGCGTAGTTCTCTGACGGCTGTTGATTCGCCAGCACATCGCCCGCGATCTGTTCACGCAGGAATTGATCGTACGGCTTGTCGGCGTTGAACGCCTCGATCACATAATTGCGGTATCGCCATGCCAGCGGGACGGGATAATCGG
>JAYTAK010000989.1:0-3046 GCA_043737515.1 Candidatus Kuenenia sp.
CGGAACGGCGGCTGAAAGGGCTTCCCTTCAACCGCCGTTCATATTGATTCGGGCAGTATAGTCGGACAACTTGCGTCAGGCTATGCAATTTCCTTCCACAGGCCGCATTTCGCGCTGTCCAAGACGGCTTCGCAGATCTTCTGGGTTTCCAGAGCCTCTCGAAATGTCGGGCTGCACTGCTTGCCGGACTCAACACTGGCGATAAAGTCGGCGACCTGATGTACAAAAGTGTGTTCGTAGCCAATTTGCAGTCCGGGAACCCACCACTTGTTCATATACGGCATATCGCCGTCCGTACAATGCACCTGATGCCAGCCCCGGATCAGTGAGTTGTCGGCGTAATCGAAGTACTCCAGCCGATGCAGGTCGTGCAGATCCCACTTAATCGATGCCTTTTCGCCATTGATCTCGAACGTGTACAAGGCTTTGTGACCGCGAGCATAGCGCGTCGATTCAAACAGGCCCAGCGACCCGTTTCCGAACCTGCACAGGAACGCACAGGCATCGTCGATGCTGACTTTTTCCACCTTGCCGGTCAGAGTATGCTTGCGTTCTTTGACGAACGTTTCTGTCATCGCCGTGACGCTGTTGATGGAACCATTCAGCCAGATGGCCGTGTCGATACAGTGCGCCAGCAGGTCGCCTGTCACACCTGAACCCGCCGAAGCGGCATCGAGACGCCAGAGCCCTGCTCCGCCCTGAGGCAGGTCGGCGTTAATCGTCCAGTCCTGGAGGAAGTTGGCTCGATAATGGAAAATCCGGCCAAGGCGACCTTCATCGATCAATTGCTTTGCGAGCGAAACGGCGGGAACGCGACGGTAGTTGTACCACACCGTATTGGCAACTTTCGCCTTCTCGATGGCATCCACCATCTTCTGGCCCTCGACGGGATTCATTGCCAGTGGCTTTTCGCACAGGACCATCTTGCCAGCCTGTGCGGCGGCGATCGCAATTTCCGCGTGTGAATTGTTCGGCGTGCAGATGTCGATCGCGTCAATATCCGGCCGAGCGATCAGCTTGCGCCAGTCGGTTTCGGTGGATTCGTACTGCCATTGCTGAGCAAATGCTTTGGCTTGTTCTTCGTTGCGTCCACAGATGGCTTTGAGAACCGGGCGATGTTTCAGATCGGGGAAGAAGTCGTTAACGCGTTTATAGCCGTTCGTATGCGTCCGGCCCATAAAGCCATAACCGACGAGTCCGATGTTGAGGGGTTTGAGGGATGACAACTGAATGTCCTTTCGTCTGAGAAAAAGCGGAAAGCCGAAAGCGGAAAGCCGAGAAGCAGCTTACGTTAATCACGGGCTGCCTTTGTCGAACAAATCGCTTTCACAATAATTCTAATAAGTTCGTCGCATTCTTTCATCAGCTCTTCCGTTCGTAACATGCCGATGATTTCTGACTCCACAAGCAACTCCATCCACAACAGCGATTCATCAAGTTCCTGCTCCACGATGCCAAGTTTAGCGATAAACTCAGCATCAGACCTGGCCCGCGACGCTTCGCGGAAATTGGCTGCGACACTGGTGCCAGATCGTAACAACTGTTTACCGATGACCTGCGCTTCGTTCGTTTTCGGAAGCGCCACAGAAAGCTTGATTACACGAGGAGCGAACCGTTTCGTCCTGTCTCTCAAGCCAGCCATTCGCATTTGGCAACTCCTTGCGATTCACGGCTTTCCGCTTTCGGCTTTCCTACGACCATCCGTGTGCATTGCGAACCTTGATCATCGTATCCAGAATCGTGTTCCACGTCGCTGGATTTTCCAGCATCGCGTTCGGGAACATGCAGCCGTCCCAGCAGATGTGTTTAATGCCGCGATCCGCCGCGCCCTGCAGCCAGTAGCCGGCACATTTCACGATGTCCAGTTTTCCGTTGGGATCGTCAGCCGGACAATGCTTGCCGGTCTTGTCGTGCGATCCCGCTCCGTGAACGTGGCCGTCATTCTGCGCGACATGGAAGTCGATCGTCCATGGTCGCAGTTTGTCAGTCATCGTTTTGTAGGCGGCGTAGAATTCTTCGTCCGTGTGACCTTCCTTCACGAGAGCGCACTCCGGCGCGTTGTAGCCCAGGAGATACAGGTACGTGTGAGCAAGGTCAGCCTGGAAGCCGAGCGATTCCGGCATCGCGACTTCTTCCAGCAGATTGAGCATATCCTTCCAACTGTGCATTCCTGCCCAGCAGATTTCGCCTTCGGCGGCGAGTCGCTGACCGTGATCGGCTGCGATCTTTGCAGCTTCGCGGAACGTGGCGGCAATCTTTGTCGTATTGGCTTTGGCATCTTCACGCCACTTTGCCACGCCGAATTCTGCTGAGTCAATTCGGATCACGCCATACTTGCGGACGCCATGCTTTTCAAAGATGCCGGCAATGCGACACGCCATCTTCACGGCACTCAGAAATTTTGCACGGGCTTCGGCATCGCCCATGGCCGAATCACCCACAGTGCCCGGCCAGACCGGCGCGACAAGAGATCCCACCGTGAAGCCGTAGCTTGCGATCTGATCGGCAATCTGAATCAATTCGGCATCGCTGGCTTCTGGATTGGTATGAGGCAGGAACAGAAAATAGTCGATGCCGTCAAATTTCTGCCCGTTCACATTTGCAGCGGCCGTCAACTGCAGCATTTTTTCCAGACTGATCGGCGGCTCCTGGCCTTCGCCGTCACCTTTACCAACAAGTCCGGGCCACATGGCGTTGTGAAGTTTGGGCGACAAGTTCGGCATCTGTAATGTCCTCAGCGGTCATGAAAGGAATGGAAAAAATGAAATCAGCGACGTTCCCGCAACTTTGCGACAAGCGTCTTCAAGACATGATTCTCGGAGAGTGTGCCGAGTAATTCAAAACACTCAGCAATGTCGGACGGAGTCAGCATCGGCAAGGACGGGCTTTTTTCGACGGCAACGTAGATCCCCTCTTCGTTGAGCCGCAAAAACTGGACTTCATCATTACTGTACCGCCAGACTTCCGGAACTTTCATCGCAGCAAAGGATTCCAGCCGTCCTTTGGAAGACGATGTGACATCGACTTCGAGGAGCAAATCCGGCGG
>JAYTAK010000990.1:0-6948 GCA_043737515.1 Candidatus Kuenenia sp.
GCCTCAGCAGCCCCGACAGCAGCCAGCGTCGCCAGTGCCAGAAAAATCATGGGAACCGGAATTGCAGCAGGTCGCATTTCGATGGCTTGGGCAATGGCAAATCGTGGCAGACCGAGCAGTGACGTGGGCAGACGAGAACGATGCACAAAGCGTCGAATCGCGACAATGTCGCGTTCCATCAGAAACGCCAGATAGCAACTGATGCAGATCAGCGGGAAAATCCACAACCCCAGCGAAATCCACGTCATAAAGTGAAACAGCACGCCGACACCGAGCGCGAAGAAGCGACCGATGGGTCTCCATGCGAGATAAGGAAACGAAATCTCCCACACGACGGTGATGTATCCGCTGATCAGCAGCAGCGGTGTCGAAGTCGCCATGATTTCACCGACTGGATTTGCCCAGTTCCAGTTACTGAGCATCCAGTAACGCAGTTGTTCTCCGCTGAAAAATGCCTGTGTCTGGATCTTGGTAATGGCCGCACCGAAGTACACGAAGCAGAACAGAATCTGAATCAGTCGCGCCGGCCAGACGGGGACTCGGGGAGGAATTGCCGACGCTTTTCGGCCGTCCTGCCAGCGTTTCAGGACGGCGTCAACCGACCAGACAAGATGGCATTCGGAAAACGCCAGAATGAGCAGGACGTGTGAAGCGATGACGGAATATTTCGTCATCGTACTGACGGCATCCAGCAGATTAAAATACGTGTACAGCGGAGCCCCGATCAGGAACGCGAGTCGTGTGCGAAATCCAAACACTCCGCAGATCAGCGCGAAGATCATGATTCCATACAGCGCGACGGCAAACGACGGAGGCAGAATCGGCAGCGGCGTTCCCTGTCCGAACAGTTCGAACATCTGCGTCGGTGCGCCGTCGGTCGAAAACAATTCGCGGACTCGCCCGAATCGCCGAATCATGGGTGCCAGGGCGACTGCTGGCAGGAACATTCGCACGAGGGCGATTCCGTACGGAGCCTGTTCCGCAAAGAAGAATTCCCGAATGCCGCTGAACAGCGTCGGACGTTTCGTCTGCATTGAATTCATGATGATGACTCCATTCATCCTCGGGAACCGTGACGATGTGCTAGTGGTCTGTCAAGATTTGATTTTTGGGTTCAGGTTATTAGCCGGAATGCGTTAGCGTCCGGTTCGAACCGTGGGCTAACGCCCAGCGGCTGATAAACGCAACCCGAAGTTGATGGTTTGACAAAGCACTAGTTTGTATTCAGACCGTTCGAATCCGACGTGGCCTGAAACCTGTTCTGGATATTGTTGGCAGCAGGATCGAAGTAGGTGTTGTAGTACGGCGTGGCTTCGCGCGACGCTTGCTGCAACCGCGGATTATCGGCGATCGTCAGCAGGGTCTGACGGTTGAACCAATCGGGATATGATTCAATGAAATTCCCGTTGGCCGTGCAGATGGACTTCAGGTGGAAGTACGAAAGTTTCTCCATCGGTTCGTGGAAGTTGTACGACCAAAGATGAGCTGGCACGTTGAACTGCTTTGGCCAGATTTCCTGAACCACATAGACGCGATCGATTTCTGGATGTGACGTATGGGAGATCACATGATTGATATGACGCGCGATCAGATTGCTGGAAACGTCGTAGTTGATGCGATCGACTTTTCCGAAGGGCGTAAATGCGCCCCACGGTTCTCGCACTTCGTAGTAATTGCCCTTGGCGTCTTCGGCCACGATGTGCGTGCGATTGTCGTAGGCTTGCCAGCCGCAGAACATGTCCCACACGAAAAAGTAGCTCAGCGTGTTGCCGCACAGGCCGAATTTCAGAGCGTGTGCAGCGGTGCCCCACGTCAGCGACAACAGGTAGCAAGTCACAAAGAGGGCCGAAGCCCAGCGTTTTAGCCGCATGGTTCACCATCCTTCCATGGCAGGTGAATTTGGGAGATTCTCGAACGGCAGACCGCATCGTGATCCATCGATGCAGCGCTTGCCGATGAGACTTTGTGCTTTTTTTGAAATTCGGTCAAGACCGAACCGCGCGGAACCGATAACGCCACGCCTTTGAGGGACTGTTGACTTATACTCCGCGCGATCGGAAATGAGTCCGGCGAGCGGAGCGGCGTGAGCCCTCCGGTACCTTGTTTTTGTACCGGCAAGCTGACGCATGCCGCTCGCCAATTGTCTCATTTCATGACCGCGCGGAGTATAATAATCTTTGCGAGGGCTTCGCCCGCAACCCAAATTACGCCCCGGCGGAGCTTGCCTCCGTCGAGCGCGGATCATCACCAGCCATCACCCGGAATCGGCTCTTGGCCACCATTGCGGCTAGTCCGCATGGAGCCGTGATTCCATTGATCAGCGCTCTACGGAGGCAAGCTCCGCAGTGGCGAAAACGCCTTCAGGACTTCTTGTCTGGTGATGATCATCGCTCAATGGGGACGAGCCCCATCGTGGCGGAAATCGCAACATTTCTCACCGCCCGAGCCGCAGGCACACAAAAACGCATCCTCCGGATCTGGGCAGTTTTCGCACAGGACACAAAAAAAACCTGTTGTCCCCAGTGGAACAACAGGCTTTTAAGCGAGGTCGACGGGACTTGAACCCGCGGCCTCCAACGTGACAGGCTGGCGCTCTAACCAACTGAGCTACGACCCCTCGCTGACATCAACGTGCGGAAGCGTACAAGCTATCGCACTTCATTTCAAGAACACACGCCACAATTCCGGCAGCAACAACGGCATACCTTCGATTAAAGACCGGAAAACCGGCGGACAGGTTCACCAATCCACTTTTTTGCGCAACAACAGAGCGTTCGGCACAGTTCCTCACGAACAAAAGAGGGAATTGTGGGGTTGTTTACCGCTGACTCTGGCTCCTTGCCCCGTCGTTGTTCTGATTCTCAGCGTGGAGCCTGGACTCTGAAAGACCTCGCGGGGCAGAAGCAGACCGTCATTGTCAAAATCTGGAGCGTGTCAATCCTATGCACTTGCACACTCTTTCTCGCCGTTGGTAAACTTCAGGTCCGCTCCAGCAGTAGATTTCGCACCAGCCCAAAAGCCACACCCATTCGCCCTGCCCGGTTTTCCTCACCCCAACTCTCAAGGATCTCCTCGAATGATCGATTTTCATTACGGTCCAGCCCGGCGAAATTGTGAAGGCACATCCCGCAGAGATTTTCTGCGAGTCGGTGGACTTGGGCTGACTGGAATCAGTCTGGCACAAATGCTGCAAACGCGGGCCGCTGCAGCAACCAACGGAGTTTCAGGCAGCGACAAATCGGTAATCTGGCTGTGGCTCGGTGGCGGACCAACTCAGGTTGAGACCTTCGACCCCAAGATGACGGCACCATCGGAATACCGCAGTGTGACTGGCGAAGTGAAGACGGTCCTTCCGGGTGTGACGCTGGGAGGAAACTTTGAACGCATCGCGCAGGTCGCTGATCGGATGGCATTTGTCCGTTCATTCGCACACACAAACAGCGGCCATTCAGGTGGCACGCATTACGTCATGACCGGCTACGACAACCGCCTGGCTGACAATGGTGCGGTTGCCGACCGTCCGTTCGTGGGATCGATCGTGTCGCGGATTCGTGGAACCAATAATGCGAACACCGGAATCCCGACTTATGTTCGACTCGGCGGCATCTACGCTGACGGACCCGCGTTCCTGGGAACTGCGTATGGTCCGTTCGATCCGGGTGGGGAAGCTCGACGAAACATGTCGTTATCGATCGAACAGTCTCGCCTGTCCAATCGGCGCGCGATGCTCGACGGCATTGATAACGTGAAACGGGAAATCGACCGCAAGGGGCTGATGGTCGGACTGGATTCGTTCGAAGAGCAGGCTTTCAGTCTGATTCTCAGTCATTCGCAGCAGGCGTTTGATCTCAAGTACGAAGACCCGCGCGTCGTGGATCGCTACGGCAAAGGGCTCGGCGAACAACTCCTGCAGGCGCGGCGATTGTGTGAAGCGGGTTGCCGTTTTGTCACGCTTTCGCACGGTGGCTGGGACATGCACAGCAATATCAAACAGGAAATGGATAAGCGCGGACCGGAAATTGATCGAGCCGTTTCGGCGCTCGTCGAAGACCTCGATCAGCGCGGGCTGATGGACAGTGTGCTGCTGGTGATCAGTGGTGAGTTTGGCAGAACGCCAAAGATCAATGGTTCATCCGGGCGAGATCACTGGGCTCCGCTGAGTACGCTCGCTCTGGCTGGTGGTGGCCTGAAGATGGGGCAGGTTGTCGGTGAATCGGCTGAAAAAGCGGATGTGCCAAAGACGACTCCCATCACGCCTCAGGACCTGATGGCGACTGTGTTCCATGTGCTGGATCTGGATCGAAGGATTCAGTTCACCAATCAGGCCGGTCGTCCGACGTACATGATCGAGACGGGCAAGCCAATCGCGGAACTGGTGTAGATGTTCAACGACAGCCTCGAACTCGGCAGGGAGTCTGCCGTTAAACGAAAATGCCGTCCCAGGAGACGATACTCCGCGCGGACCGAAATGAGTCCGGCGAGCGGAGCGGCGTGAGCCCTCCGGTACCTCGTTCTTGTACCGGCAAGCTGACGCATGCCGCTCGCCAATTGTCTCACGCATGACCGCGCGGAATATAAATCGACGGTCCCCGAGTCTCGCGTCTTGAGGCGCTTTTCCAACTCGTATTACGCGGCTATAATCCGCCGCACTATGATTCATTCAGCCGGTTCACCTTCAATTTTAATGTCCGACGCTGTCGTGACGCCCGATTTTCTGAAGCGTCTGGCGGCCATCGTCGGGCCTGATCGGTTGCTGAGCGCTGCGGACGAGTTGCTCGTCTACGAATGCGATGGCTACGTGGTCGAAAAGACAACGCCGGAAGTCGTCGTGTTTCCGCAATCCGCTGAGGAAGTGCTCGGCGTTGTTCGCGAATGCGTCGCCGCCGGGATTCCCTTTGTTCCGCGCGGTGCCGGTACCAGCCTCGCTGGCGGATGTCTGCCGGTGGGCGGCGGCGTGATGATCGCGCTGACGCGGATGAGCAGAATTCTGGAAATCAATCTCCGCGACAGATACGCAGTCGTTGAACCCGGTGTCGTGAATGTGCGACTCACTCGCGCGCTGGCCGGGAGCGGATTTCATTACGCTCCGGATCCCAGCAGTCAGGGAGCCTGCACGATCGGTGGCAATATCGCCACCAATTCAGGCGGGCCGCACACGTTGAAATATGGCGTGACCGTCAACCATGTGCTGGGCGTGGAGTTCGTTTCACCGGAAGGTGAACTCGTTCAGTTTGGTGGTCCGTGCGGACGCGGCAGCGACTTTGATCTGACTGGCTTGTTCGTCGGCAGCGAAGGCACGTTTGGCGTCGTGACCAAAGTCTGGGTTCGCATCACGCGCGATCCGGCGGCGCATCGCACGATGCTGGGAATCTTCAACACGGTTGATGAAGCGACTCAGGCGATCAGCCGGATCATCGGTGCCGGGATTATTCCTGCTGCACTCGAAATGATGGATCAGGGGATTGTGTCGGCGGTGGAAGCTGCGTTCCAATTCGGCTTCCCGCTGGATGCCGGTGCGGTGTTGCTGATCGAAGTGGACGGTCTGGATTGTGTCGTCGATGACGAAGCGCGTGTGATCATTGACTTGTGCATGGAAACCGGTGCGCGAGAAGTTCGCCAGTCAAAGACGGAGGAAGAGCGACTTCTGCTGTGGAAATGCCGCAAGCAGGCGTTCGGTGCCATTGGACGCCTCAGCCCCAGTTATTGCACTCAGGACGGCGTAGTGCCTCGGACGCAACTGCCACAAATCCTGCAATTCATCAATGAAGTCAGCCAGCGGTACAGTCTGCGGATTGTGAATGTGTTTCACGCCGGGGATGGCAACATTCATCCGATCCTTTTGTTTGATGAACGCGATGCGGATCAGGTGCGACGAGTCATGCTGGCCAGCGACGAAATCCTGAATCGCTGCATTGACCTTGGCGGCAGTGTCACGGGCGAACATGGCATCGGCGTGGAAAAAATCAGCCTGATGAATCGGCTGTTCACGGCGACCGACCTGCAGGTGATGACAGAGATCCGGAACGTGTTCAATCCGAAGCAACTCTGCAGCCCCGGCAAGATGTTGCCAACGGCCGGGGGATGCGGTGCGGAGCAGATTGAGAAATCACATCCCGGTCGCCGCGCCGCAATGTAGTGCGATGGCAATTCTTAAAATGTAGGTTGGACATTCTTGTCCGACCGCGTTTTGACGGGCAAGAATGCCCATCGTACCCCAAAATCAAGTTTTGACAGGGAGGTATTGCTCTGTCACGGTGTCCGGCGAACGGCATGCGTCAGCTTGCCGGTACTTTGCTTCTCATCTCTTCAATAATCCCAGATCCACGGCACGGCGGGCGCAGCCGGCGGCACCGATGAAGCCGGCATTGCCGCCGAGTTCGGCGTATTCGATCCGGACCTTCTCGGCGAGCGTCTTAAATGTTCTCGAACGGAATTCCTGCCGCACGCGGTGCAGGAACTCGCGGCCGACGGCGGTGTCGTTTCGTCCGAACGTCATCGCTCCGCCGAGCAACACCATGGCCGGGTCGATGACATGCACGGCCGTGGTAATTGTGGCTCCCAAATACCGCGCCATTTCCATAATGAGTTCTGCAGACAGATGGTCACCGCGTTCTGCTTCGTTGGCGATCAGGAGCGGCGTCAATTCTGCGCCCTGCTCGATGCGATCTCGAACGGATGTCACCACGTTGTCGTTCAGCGCGTCGCGAAAGCGTTTCAGCAGTGCTGTCGCGCTCACGTAGGCTTCGGCAGTGCCGTACTGACCGGAAGTGCAGAGTCGGCCGTCGTCCATCTCAAGAATGACGTGTCCGAGTTCAGATCCGTGAGAATGTTCGCCCTCGATAATGTGATCATCCACGATCACGCCGCCGCCAAGCCCCGTGCCCAACGTATAAAACAACAGACTGCGGACGTTCTTTGCGGAGCCCGCCCAGTATTCGCCATACGCTG
>JAYTAK010000991.1:0-3040 GCA_043737515.1 Candidatus Kuenenia sp.
TGGAAAATAGTCATCCACATCATCGCAGGTAGGCCGCTTTTCGTTTACTCCAATCCCCCAGCCCCGCAATTCATCCCCCGCATCGCCGGTTACACCCCACCAGATGGGCCTCGACCACGAGAAACTGACCTTCCGCTACGGCGGCCGCGATCATCGCCTCACCGACGTGCATGGGCATGTGTTCAAAGAGGTGCTAGGATGACCTTTAGTATCACACGAGGCAATTCATGATCTTGGGAACGAACAACGTGCGGTGGTGCTCTGTGATTCTACCCCTCGTCGTCTCACCACCGGGCACACCCCAAAGGGTGTGTTCGATGAGGCATGAGTTGATTTATCAAGTTCGTTTTCTGTGCTCCTTGGTCGCGATGCTGCTGGGCGTCGTGTCGGCGTGGCCTGCGCAAGTCTGTGCCGAGTCGGATGAGGAGTTCTTCGAGTCCAAGATCCGTCCGTTGCTGACAGAGCGTTGCTTGGGTTGCCATTCCGCAGAGAAGGGCAAGACCCAGGGCGGTTTGGCGCTCGATACGCGGCCGGGTTGGGAAAAAGGCGGCGAATCGGGAACAGCGATTCTGCCAGCTAATGTGGACGGCAGCTTACTGATTCAGGCGGTCCTGTATGCCAAAGACGGGCCTCAGATGCCGCCGGAAGAGGCAGGCGGCAAGCTGCCCGATGCCGAGATTGCTCTGCTGAAGCAGTGGGTGGAGCAAGGGGCCTTTGACCCCCGAACGGAAGCGGCCAAGCGTGGTGGCCTGACTGAAGAACAATTGCGGGCTTGGTGGTCGTTTCAGCCGCTGAAGTCCGGAGATGTGCCAGTTACGAACAATCCCGGAACACGCAACGAGATTGACCAGTTCATTCTGACGAAGCTGGCCTCCGAGGGGCTGGAACCGAACCCGGAAGCGGATCGCAGGACGCTCATTCGTCGAGTCACTTATGACTTGACCGGTCTGCCGCCGACCCCCGAAGAGGTCGAGGCGTTCTCGGCCGACAAAGCACCCACGGCCTATGACGCGTTGATCGATCGGCTGCTGCAATCCCCGCGATATGGCGAGCACTGGGGACGCCACTGGCTAGACGTGGTGAGGTATGCCGACACTGCGGGAGAGAATAGCGATCATCCGATTTCCGATGCGTGGCGCTATCGGAACTGGGTCATCGACGCGTTCAATCGCGACATGCCATACGACCAGTTCGTGCGCGAGCAACTGGCTGGCGATCTTCTGCATGCGAACGACATTGGTGACGCATATGCCGAGGGAGTGACGAGTACCGGCTTCCTGGCGATTGCACGGCGTTTCGATCACGACGCTGACAAGTTCATGCATCTGACGATCGAAGACACGATCGACACGATGGGGAAGACCTTTCTCGGCTTGTCGATCGCCTGTGCCCGCTGTCACGATCATAAATACGATCCGATCTCGGCCAACGACTACTACGCTTTATATGGAATCCTGAGTAGCACGCGTTATGCCTTCCCGGGATGCGAAGCCAAACAGCAGCCTCGGGATTTAGTGCCACTTCAATCCGACGCGGAATGGGCGAAAAGCCACGAACCTTTTCAAGTTCAGCTTTCGGCGATTGATGCTGAATTGAAACAAGCGGACAAGTTTCAATCGCAGCCTTCAAACGCTCCATCGCAATTGGCAACTGGACAGATCGCCGAAGGTGCAAACCAAACATTTGCCGAATCAGCCCCAACCCTTGCTGATGCGATCTCCAAAGTGAACGTCAAAGTCGGTCAGTTGATACAGTTGTCGGTCGATCCCAGCGGAGATTATGGAGCCGACTCGACTCTGATCGAATGGGAGATTCTAGAACTTGGCGGAGCCTCTCGAAAATGGAATCTCGTCGAAGACCTGCTCGCTGATAATGTTGCCGCGAATCCACATACGGATTGCTACAACAATACTTCCACCTGGCTATTGCTCGACGGAAGGAAGGCGTTGAGCCTCCTCCCCGAGAAAGTCGCTCAATTATCGAGTCAGCCTGGTCTTGTCGCATGGCGCAACGGAGAAAACCCATCCGTCTTTGTGAATACCACCGATAAACCAATCGCAGTGTGGACAACGCTGGCTGCCCGAACCTTGTACGTGCACCCGGCCCAGGATGGACCTGTAGCGATCGCCTGGGTTAGTCCCGTCGACGGACAAGTTTCCATCCGAGGGCGAATCGCAGATGCGCATCGAGGGGGAAATAATGGAGTCGGATGGCGAATCGATCATTTCGCTGCAGAACACTCAACCATTCTGCACCTGGCGGCAAAACGCAACAAAATAATGGCGCAAAGCCCTGTGCGCGAATTTGCTTACGGGGTCACGGAAGGCGTGGTTGCCAATGCAAAACTGCATCTGCGAGGTGATCCGGAAAAGCTGGGTGGTGAAATACCACGACGATGGCTCGAACTCTTTGGGGGTGAGGTTGTTTCTCCCGCGAGCGGCAGCGGTCGGCTGCATTTGGCAAAATGGCTGAGCGATGCCAACAATCCACTCGTTTCTCGGGTCATGGTCAATCGCATCTGGCAGCACCACTTCGGCAAGGGACTCGTTCAGACCCCAAACGATTTCGGTACTCGGGGCAGCCCTCCAACGCACCCAGAATTGCTCGACTGGCTGGCTGCAAAATTTATTGAATCTGGGTTCAGCGTGAAATCAATGCACCGCTTGATACTAAATTCAGCAGCGTATCGACAATCGAGCATCAATCCATCAGCGCTGAGCAATGAAACCGCACTAACCGGGGATCCCAACAATAATCTCCTATGGCGATTTGACCGTCGCCGTTTGACGGCTGAAGAGATCCGAGACTGTTTGCTGGCAGCTAGCCAACAGTTGGATCAGCAACCAGCCGGCCCACACCCTTTCCCGCCTGCAAACACTTGGGGATTCTCACAACACGGGCCGTTTGAAGCCGTATATGAAACAAATAAGCGAAGTGTTTACGGGCCAGATATCAGTAATCGGAGGTCACTCGCGACGGGGCGATTCGTGAGACTCTCAGTATTCCGAGGTCAGTGTTCACGACGCCCCTTCGCGAGACT
>JAYTAK010000992.1:0-3038 GCA_043737515.1 Candidatus Kuenenia sp.
CCAGGATCATTCAAAGCATGTTCCGTACCCGGTCGGCATTTTTCACAGTCTTTCTGCTGCAGGAGATTTATTGATGACAGATTTGTCTGGCAGAGTTGCCATTGTTACCGGTGCCAGCCGAGGCATCGGGTTTGGACTCGCTCAAGCTTTGCTGCAGGAGGGATGCCGTGTTTGTATCTGCTCCAGAGATCTGAATGGCATCACAACGGCCGCAGGAAGACTGCACGCTGGTCCTGATCGGGTCCTCCCGTTCGCCGTTGACGTCAGTAACGAGACAAACGTACAAGAAATGTTTGACGGCGTTACACGTCAATTCGGACCACCGGACATCGTGGTGAACAATGCCGGTGCGTTCGATGGTGGTCCGGTTGATACACTGCCACTTGAATCATGGAACAACGTGATTGGTTCGTGCCTGACTGGATCATTTTTGTGTACACGGGCAGCATTCCAGTCCATGAAGCCGCGCGGGCGTGGACGCATTTTGAACATCGGGTCGATTTCTGCTCAGCGACCGCGGGAGAATTCCGCAGCCTACACCGCCGCAAAGTTCGGCGTGCAGGGGCTCACTCACGCCACCGCCCTCGAAGGCCGACGTTTCGGAATTGCTGTGAGCTGCCTCCATCCCGGCAATGTGCTGGTCGAACGCCGGGTCAATTCCGGTCTGAGTTCCGACGAGGAGCCTATGATGGAAGTTGATGCCATTGTCCGGGCCGCTATGACGATGCTGACCATGCCCGACAACGTCAACTTTCTGGAAGCCATTGTGCTGCCGAACGAACAGCTTTATGTCGGACGAGGGTAGGCCTGTTTTCGAAAACCTGTAGCAGAGTTCGTGAGAACTCCGGTGCGTTGTAGTATGATCACGACGTCCCGAATTCTTACGAATCCGGCTGGGACAAAAGAAAGCTGTGACAAGTCACAGCACTCCAAAGAGCCATCACATCCGAATCGTCTGAGTTCGATCAGGGCCGACGGACACCATTTCAATCGGCTTACCAACCAGTTTCTTCACATCGTTGACGTATTGCTGAGCACTCGCGGGCAGATCGGAAAACTTCGTGATGCCGGTCACGTCTTCCTTCCAGCCAGGGACGCGACGCAGCACGGGCTTTGCGGCAGCCAGATCCTCGCAGCGGCTTGGGAAGTCTCGCGTCACATGGCCGTTGATGTCGTACGCTTCGCAGATAAACAGTTCATCGAAACCGCTCAGCACATCCAGCAGCGCGATCACGATTGAATCGACTCCGCTGATCCGAGCGCTGTAGCGCGTGGCGACGGCGTCGAGCCACCCGCAGCGACGAGGCCGTCCGGTGACTGTGCCGAATTCGTTGCCGGCCATCCGAATGCGCTGGCCAATCTCGTTGTCGAGTTCGGATGGAAACGGCCCCCCACCGACACGCGTCGTATAGGCTTTGGCCACGCCGATCATCTTTTTGATTTCTCGTTCCGGCACGCCACTGCCGCTGTGAATTCCGCAGCCGGAACTATTGGACGACGTCACATACGGAAACGTACCGTGATCAACGTCCAGCAGACTTCCCTGAGCACCTTCGAACAACAGCCACTTGCCATTCTCCAGAGCGTCCAGCAGATAGGTCGTCGAATCGGCGACCATCGGACGAATTCTGTCGGCAGCCACCGAGTAATCAGCAATGATCGCGTCGGCATTCATCTGCTCACCGTCGGGATTGAGGGCGTTCAGGATGATCTGTTTGAATGGCACGATTTCGCGAACCTTTGACGCGAACGTATCTCGATTGATCAAGTCTCCAACGCGGATCGCATGAGACCGGCCAACCTTGTCGCGGTAGCAGGTGCCGATACCGCGCATGGTGGTTCCGATCGCGGCAGTTCCGCGAGATTTTTCCAGAGCCGCTTCTTCCAGCAGATGCCACGGACAGATCACATGGGCTCGATCGCTGATCATGAGCCGACCACTGCAGTCGTGACCTCCGGCCGCCAGACCGTCCAGTTCTTTGAGGACCGCGTGGGGATTGACCACAACGCCCGGCGCAATTACGGATTTGACGTGACTCTGCAGAATCCCGGTGGGCAGCAAGCTGAGCTTATACGTCGTGCCGTCGAACTTGACCGTGTGACCGGCGTTATTACCGCCCTGATAGCGAATGACGATGTCATGTTTTTCCGTCAGCAGATCGACGACTTTGCCTTTGGCTTCATCGCCCCACTGCAATCCAATCACTGATGTTGCCGGCACTGAATCACTCGCGAAAAAAAGAACATGGCACCCCTGAATTCTGCTCATGGTAAAACCCTGCAGCAGTTGTCGCAAAAAGAAACCGGACATCGGTACACACCGACGTCCGGTCAGGAGGCGTGCAAATTGTACAGTCCACTCTCCGATTCAAAAGCCGCACATGGTGTTTTTTGCGAGTCGCGGCGAGAGTACTCTTCACGACCGCTTGCCCAGAGATCGCAGACTTGAGTCGCCAGACCCACCAAGGCCATCTCGGATTCGCAAAGTGGGATAAGCTTCCAGCTTGTCATACGCGTGGCGTCAGCCCACTATACTTCACGCGGTCATGAGTGAGAGAATTGGCGAGCGGCATGCGTCAGCTTGCCGGTACAAGAAGCGAAATACCGGAGGGCTCACGCCACTCCGCTCGCCGGACTCATTTTTGACCGCGCAGTATTGTCCTGACTTTGCCAAGTCCCTCAATCACCGATCGCAGAAAACGGTCGCCAGGCTGCCGATAATGTCGCCATGCGAGCACCCTCCTCCTAAACGCTTGCAGAATCCCACTGAACATCTGCGATTCCGCAAGATCTTTCGCCTCAAGGCTTTATGACGTCTGACACTGGCCAGAATCTCACTCGGAACCCAAATCACCTTCGACATTTGTGTCAGGCAGGCAATTACGTTAAACTCCTACGTTTTCGAAATCCGCCGCCAGATCGGACACGACTGTTTCTGCGCAGTGGCTGCGGTTTGCCAGCGCGACTACTCAATCGAACCGTGTGCGGTTTGATGCGCGCAGGTGGCTCTAAGAAATATGTGACGTCGGAGCAGTTTG
>JAYTAK010000993.1:0-3036 GCA_043737515.1 Candidatus Kuenenia sp.
ATTGAAGATCTTCGGATCACCTTACACGCCGATGTTTTTCGACTGGGCGTACATGAAAGCTCGATCGGAACTGGACATGGTCTGGCAGGCGATCCCGGACGACATCGACATACTGATCACGCACGGACCGCCGAAGGGAATCATGGACATGACGACCGACATGCGCACCGGAGAGCCAGTGCATGTCGGATCGAAGTCGCTGATGCGACACGTTGAAGGTCGCATCAAACCCCGCATTCATGCATTCGGACACATTCACGATGAACGCGGAATCAGCAACTTTGGCACGATCATTCGCGGTGGCACACAGTTCATCAACTGTGCGTGCTGCGATCTGAGTTGTCGCCTGGTACACAACGGATTCGTCGTGGAGATCAGTCCTTTGGGGAGTGCTCCGGCTTGACGGAGCTTAGATTCTTTTCAACAACTGCGCATTTTGCGCGCATCTTTTCGGCCGTTATTCTTTCGGATTTCGAAATTCGGACTTCGGATTTGCGGCTTCGCCGCGCTAGGTATTGTCTCGCATCGACTTTCTTTTGAACTGAGCCACAGCACTCCCAAAACGCACTACGGAATCGCCGTGGGTGTCAATTCTCCGCGAGCGATCGGCAAGGTTCCGGCCAGCAGTCCCTGGATAACTTTTGTCATGTGGGGGATGTTGAGTTTTTCCACTTCATCCGTGGGCTGATGATAATCGCTGTGCAGCGAACCGGCAGAAAAACTGTGGGCGATGACACCCTTGGCGACGAACGAGGCGTTGTCGCTCCGCGTGTAGAGCATTTCGCTGAACTGCTGATGTTGAAAAATTGTCACGTCGGCACGCATGGCTCCGACAGCCATTTGCGGGCCGAGGGTAGAATGAGGCCAGCCGGTGCCCCAGGCTTTGCCCTCCGCGTTTTCTTCCGGACGGCCGAGCATTTCCAGGTTGATATTGCAGACGACATCGTCGAGTTTCCACAGTGGATGTTCGGCAAAATACTTTGATCCAAGCAGGCCTTTTTCTTCGCCCCAGAACGTCATGAAAATCACGGACCGCTGAGGTCGTTCTTTCAAAGCTCCGATTGCATCCGCCAGCGTTAACACGGCAGTGACACCGGAGGCATTGTCATCAGCACCGTTGTTGACCTTGTCGTCGCCGCGATTTGCGGGGCCGATGTGATCCAGATGAGCCGAAATGATCACGGCTTGCTTTGCTGCCACCGGATCACTGCCGCGCAGCACACCCACAACATTGTGAACGGGAATTGCCTGCCGGACGTTGGGAGGAATCTCTAAGGAAACGTTGCCCTCCAGTGCCTGGGTCTTTGAAATCAGCACAATGGCACATTGCGGCTCGAATTGTGCGGGTATCGACACCGGCTGCTGCTGCAGTGTTTCTGCGGCGTCAAACAGAACGCTGTCATCGGCAACACGAACCAGAACAACTTTCGCACCCTGCCGAACCAGTGGCGTCGTTCGACGCACGTACGTGATCAATGCCGCGATGGGGTTGTCGGCAGCCTGTGGCGGGAGCGGCAACTCATCGATGACGACGATGGACGGTTTTTCAGTGGGAGTCGCAGTCTTGTCCTTCGCTGTTTCGTCGTAGACAATACCGCTGACTTTGATAACGTCATTGATCCCGGTGAAGACCGTTAGACGCACCTCTTTGCCCGAGCCCACCGACATCGCAGCTTTCGAAATCGGTGCCGACGTTCGAAACAGTTCTGCCGTCTGAAAGAAAGAACCGTCAGGACCAGGACCCTCCAGACCCGCCTTCCGAAATCGCTCGGCGACGAAATCTGCCGCAGCGTCCAGTTCCTTCGACGGCGTATCACGACCATTCATTTCGTCCGATGCCAGAAACGAGACGGTTTCCAGGACCTGCTTTTCCTGAATCGAACGCAGCACGGACTGCTCGTCTTCCGTCAGCGGTTTGACGCTGAACTCCTCGGCCGCTAACGAAAACGGAAAAAGGACCAGGACTGCGAGCAGGCAGATTGGCGAATTGCGTTGGATCATAGAAAGCCTTACGCGGGCCTGGCCCGCAACCCAATGTGCCTCGACTCTCCGAGGCGGTTATTTCCCTGCGGCGTGTTGAGCGATCGCCACGGCGAAAAGTAAATCACGCACCCGGATTATGGACGGCCCGGTGTGCAATGGCAACTCGCCGCGATGTCTGACTGCAATCCGCAATTTGTTCCAGTTGTGACGGTTCTGAGGTCGATGCAGAAAACAGGTCCGTTTATGGAGAGCGGACGCCTCGTCAGTGATCGGCGATTCCTGCCGATTCCTGTTGGTCGCCAACTGGCAATATACTCCACGCGGTCATGAGTGAGAGAATTGGCGAGCGGCATGCGTCAGCTTGCCGGTACAAAAAAGCGATGTACCGGAGGGTTCACGCCACTCCGCTCGCCGGACTCATTTTTGCCGCGCGAAGCATAAGTCCCCTGATTTGCCTGGGTTCGCGACGAATATCAGGGGATTGACATCCCCCGCTCGCCTTAAGTCGACTCCATTGGAAAGACCCTGGCGCGTTTAACATCAAGCAGACTCGGTCACTATGACGCTCACAGAATATCGCATCGACACCGGTTTCTTTGCAGGTCCGCTCGACCTGCTGTTGTACCTGGTGCGCAAAACGGAGATTGATGTCTGCGCGGTTTCGCTGGCGAAGATTACGACCGATTTTGTGGCCTACATTGAGGTGCTGGAATTCCTGGACTTCGACCTGATTGGAGACTTCGTTGTTGTTGCCAGCACGCTGCTGGAGATCAAGAGCCGGGAAGTTCTGCCGACACAGATTCAGGTTGCCGATGACACTGAGGAAGAGGATTCCGGCAGTGATCTCATCACGCGACTGATGGAGTATCGTCGTTATAAGGAAGCGTCAAAGCTGCTCGACGAGCGCGCTTCAGAATGGCTGGAGCGTTATCCACGGCTCAGCAGCGATCGTCCGACGGCAAAGCGAGACCGTTCTGATGACCGCATCCGCGGCGTCGAACTGTGGGACCTTGTCAGCGCCCTGTCGCGCATCGTGCGGATGCCGGATATCGA
>JAYTAK010000994.1:0-6920 GCA_043737515.1 Candidatus Kuenenia sp.
GGATCTTTTCGATTCTGGAATCACAGGGCGACACAGGCAGTTTTGCGATCGCCGATATTCTGCTGGAAGCGTTTGCCCGGATTGAAGAACGCCAGCATACAGCCGGCGATGTCACCGGGGTCACCAGCGGTTTCACGGATCTGGACCGGCAGACAACCGGATTCCAGCCAACGGAACTCATCATCCTCGCCGCGCGGCCGAGTATGGGCAAGACGGCTCTGGTGTGCAATATCGCCGAGGCCGTCGCCAGAAAATCCAACAAGGGCGTGTTGCTGTTCAGTCTGGAACAGTCGAATCTCGAACTGGCCGAGCGTTTCCTGTCCATCACGGCGCGGATCGACAGTCACGCGCTGCGATCCGGAACACTCACTGACGCACAGCACGACGCGATGGTGCGGGCATCGGATGATCTGTCGCGGCTGCCGCTGTTTATCGATGACAAGCCCGGCCGCACGATGACGCAAATCGCCGCCATCGCGCGCCGCCAGCATCGCAAGTCGCCGCTGGGTGTGATCATTATTGACTATCTGCAGTTGATTGAACCGGACGAAAAAGGGGCTCCCCGCGAACAACAGATTGCACAGATTTCGCGGCGTCTGAAGTTCCTCGCCAAGGAACTGAAAGTGCCGGTGATTGCCCTGGCTCAGTTGAATCGCGGCGTCGAACTGCGAGATGACAAGCGACCGCGGCTGGCAGACCTGCGTGAGAGCGGTGCCATCGAACAGGATGCCGACATGGTCATGTTTCTGCACCGTCCGGAACAGTACGATCCTGAAGACCGTCCGGGCGAAGCAGAGATCATCGTCGCCAAACACCGCAGCGGACCGACCGGTCTGGTCCGGCTGACATGGCGCAAAGAATATATGCGATTCGAAAACTACAGTCCGATGGCTGACAACGATTTCAATCTATAGGCACACATTGGTGAGTTCCTCCAACCCTCTGCCTCAGGCATCTGAATCCTCCTGCGGGACAGGAGGAGTTTCTGTTCCTGTTTTCAACTGCATCGTGATCCTGACACGGGACACGACAACCGATCGATTGTCCGCGCGAGTCGCGAACCTGGCCGGACTCACGGCGGAAGGCAATGCGGAACGAGAACTGCTCATACTGCTCACCAAACGGTTCAAAGCGTTCGTGCAGGACTGTCTGCAGCACAATCGCGAGATTCCGTGGATCGATCCGCCCGCAGTCCCGCTGCCGGGTGAGCAGCAACGCTTTATTCCTGTGCATTTGTAGAGAACCAGACTAAGGATCAAAGAACATGTCCGTTGCAGGCACGCCTCGTGTGTCAGGTCGTCAGAAACTTGTCAAGACACGCATCATTGCCACAGTCGGCCCGGCCAGTGAATCACTGGAAGTGCTGCGGGAACTGGTGATCAACGGAGTCGATATTTTTCGACTCAACTTCGCACACAGCGAGCACGCATGGCTGTCGGATCTGGTCCGCAGGATTCGTCAGGTTTCCGCAGAACTGGATTGCCCGATCGGCATCCTTGCTGATCTGTCCGGGCCGAAAATCCGACTGGGTGAAATCCCCGGCGGCGACGTCTATTGTAACGAAGGTGCCACGTTTCGCTTCGTTCGCGGGCTGACTTCGGATGAACCGACGGATCTGACCTGCACGTATGATCCACTGATCGACGACGTCAGACCCGGCGACCGAATCCTGCTCGCCGATGGCACAGTCGCGATGGTTGTGCTCGAAAAAGATTCCGCGTCCGCATGGGTTCGCTGCCAGGTGATTCAGGCCGGAAGAATCCGCAGCAGACAGGGCGTCAATCTCCCCGGCGTGGCGCTCAGCACTCCCAGTGTCACTGTGAAAGATCGACGGGATCTGGAATGGGCGTTGCAGAATCATATCGACTTTATCGGGCTGAGTTTTGTCCGTCAGGCAGCCGACATTATCGAACTGAAGCAACTGATCGACGGACACCGTCCAAAGGTCACGCCGCTGATTGTGGCAAAGATTGAAAAGACCGAAGCCGTCGCAGACCTTGACAATATCCTCAACGTGACGGATGCCGTCATGGTCGCGCGGGGAGATTTGGGAGTTGAAGCGGACATCTGCCGCGTCCCGATTCTGCAGAAGCAGATCATCCGCCGCTGCAACGAGCTGCGTATTCCAGTCATCACGGCAACTCAGATGCTGGACAGCATGCAGACCAACGAACTGCCGACACGAGCCGAAGTGACCGATGTCGCCAACGCCGTGATCGATGGCACGGATGCCGTGATGTTGTCCGGAGAAACGGCCATCGGTCATCATCCGGTGCAGGTAGTACGGATGATGGACCGCATTGCGGCGGAAGCCGAGCCGCTCGTCCATGCCGCCAGCCTCAACGACCTCCGCGACGACGAATCCCGCCGCGCGCGACCAATCACGGAAGCCGTGACACGCGGTGCGATTGCAGCGTCCGAGTATCTGCAGGCCGATCTGATTGTAGTCGCCACCGTCACCGGACGAACGGCCCTGGCACTGTCGCGTCTGCGCGGACGTGTGCCCGTGCTGGCGTTTACGGATCGCGAAGAAGTCGCTCGGCGAATGTGTCTGTACTGGGGCGTAACGCCGATTCTCAGTCGCGTCGTGCAGCAGTCAGCCGACGCCCTGCTGGCATTCGTGCTCAAATGGGGAGAACGCCATCAATTGCTCACCTCCGGCAGCAAAGTCATTGTCGTCGGCCACACCAACTGGCTGGGTGAGACCCATGACCTGATGATGGTGCATGTCGTGCCATAAGTTGCCCATGCTCATTGTTCAAATAGTCTCAAACCACGATGCTTCGACGACAATTTGTCTTGTCTCGATGACCTTCGTCGTGACTCCGAGACCTAGTTCTCTCAGCTTGTCAATAAGTTGATCACCATCAATGAGATCAATCGGTGGCGCACCGTCGCGCGTTGCCTCACGAACGGCATCCTTCGTGAAGTTCCCGGTCGTAATAAACAGGCCCTTATCCGTTCTCCCGACCATCGCTCCGCGAAAGTCGCGAATGTGATTTGCCGGAATCGATCCTTTGTATCGCTTGCACTGAAAGATGACATGAAAACTCAGAATTCCGCCCAGCCGCATCATCCCTTTTCCGTCAATGCCTCCGTCGCCACTGCGGCCTGTGACTTCAACCTGCGTAAAACCGGATTCGCGAAGAATTCGCTGAGCCAGTCGTTCGAATGCGTCCGGTGGAATAGCAAGAAGCGTTGACATTAACTTATCACGCCAAGTCTCAAGCTCGTCTTGACTATCAGTATCTTCCTCAGCATCGATGGTTTCTCCTTCACGCTGTTGGCGAGATTGTTCGGCAACAAAGCGGCGCACAGATTGTGAATCAACCTCTGTAGTCTCACGGCCTTTTGTGGTGAGTGCCCAAACTCCGCGCGACGAATTTTCGATAATGCCATACTTTTTCAAATACGTGCGAGCCCAGGCGAGGCGGTATTCGATCTCAGTGACACTACCTTTGTCAGGATTATGAAGCACTGCGAGTTGGTCATCCGAAAACATCATGTGTTCGATGACTTTTGAATTCAATTCTTCAATGGTCGCTGAACTACCAAGCATTTTGAGGACATGAATGATCGGGTTCATCATTGTTTGATATGGTGGCAAAGTGACGATCGTCATGGAATTGACCTGATGAGGAGATGATTCTTCACTTACTGATCCGTTAAGAACTGAAGACTAGCGATTCTTTGTTAATTCCAAAATCACTTTTGTATAAATCACAACAGTGCTTGATCCTGGCTCGTGACCGACTCAAGTCATTTCACTCACGGCAATCCGCAGGAATCGCGTCGTACCGGCAAGCTGACGCATGCCGCTCGCCGAGAGGTGTTACGCCAGTCCCGCCAGTTTTCGTCCCGTCCAGAATGCGCCGAGCAGCACGACGATCATCGCGCCCCAGGCGGGGTGGCTCCAGAGGCGGAAGCGGCGGATGATGGCGTCGGGTTCGGGCATCGCGGCGATGCGGGTGACAAGGGTCTGGATTTCAGAGACCGTCGTCAGTTCTCCGCGTGTCACCTGGGCGATTTCTTTCAAGACATCGACGCGGGCGGGTTGGCCGATGAGTTCTTTTTCCTGGCCAAGGACGGCGATGATCGTCTCAAGGCGTCCGCCGGTTTCGGCACAACTCGTGACGAGTTTGTACTGGCCGCCTTCGGTCGGAACGAATGTGCCCGTGAACAGGCCCCACGAATCTTCGCCAGCGGTGGCGAGTCGCACGGAATCTGTCTGACCAGACGGCGAAACCGTCTGCACGACCACAGTGCCGGTTCGCAGCGGATCGCCGGCGGTGCTCATCACGTTGGCGTTCAGAGTCAGCACGTTGCCAGCTTCAGGCCGGTCAGGCGAATAGAACAGACGCATGGCTTCGCCCTGTGACATGTTGCGCTGATAGGCCATCCAGCGCACGACCTGGCCCCAGAAGCGATAGTGGTACAAGTCCTCAACGCCCTTGCGCCAGCGCCAGGCTCCGTCAGTGCCCATGAACAGCACTTTGCCGGTGCCGACCGTGCGCGTCACAATCAGGGGGACTCGGCCGAAGGAAGTGGAATCAGAATCATGCGTCGCCAGCACCTGACAACCAATCTTCGCTCGCAGAGCCGCTGCATGCCACTGGAATCCTGGCAGCGAATTCCAGACGCGTTCGTTCTCGTTGTCGTCGGGTTCCAGACGTGTCAGCAGGCTACGGCGTCCGGCTTCGGTCAGCGAGAACCGGGCTGGTCGCGACGAACCGTGGCCTTTAGGCGTCGCCTGATCGAGTACGACCGGATGCAGGTCGTCCAGCTCACTGGTCAGCAGTGAATTCTGGTAGCCTCGGAATCCGGGCATGAATACCAATCCGCCGGCCTGGCTGCGAACGAGCTGTCTCAGGTTCACACAATCCTGCGGTGTGAGTTGCTTAGAGCCAATCCCGACATCGCCAATAAACACAACGTCATATTCGAACAGTTCTTTCTCGGTCGGAAACTGATCGAGGTATCCACGACCACCACCGACGCCTTCCAGATCCGGATGAAACAACAGACAACTGACCTCAACGCCCGGATCACGTTCCAGCGCATTTCGCAGGTAGCGATATTCCCAGCGAGGATACGATTCGACCACCAGCACTTTCAGCTCTTCGTCGCGAATCGTGATCGGGATTGTCAGCTTGTTGTTGTCCGGCAGAGTCTCAGTTTCATCGACGGGGATTTCGAGTGTCAGAGTATACTCACCGGTCTTTTCCGGTTTCCAGTCGATCGTATTCTGCTGTTGCCCCATGCCCGCGACGCGCACCGTCTTTTCGATCATCTCGCCGCGCGTCCCCGTGAGTGACACTTTGACATCGCGATCAGCGGGCAGCCAACTGACGATTCGAAACGGGATCCGCAGCGACTTATTGACAACACCGAAAGTCGGAGCATCCGACGCCGCGAGCTGCATGTCCGGAAGTCGTTCTTCGCTGCCGACGCCGACAGCAAACACCGGCACATTCCTGACGCGCAATGCGGACGCCGTTGTTCCGGGTGATTGTCCAATGTTCCAGTCGCCGTCTGACAGAAGTACGACGCCTCGCAGATTGGGATACTTGTCAGCGGTAGATTGCAATGCGGTGCTGAGGTCGGTTCCTTTCTCACCGGTTGGCGGCTGCGATGAAAACGGCTCGAACACAACTTTCATGCGGCCTTCGAGCGACTTCCAGAGTTCCGGCAGAATCACCGGCGCGACCGCGTCAGCTCGGGTTTTAGGCTTCTCCGCCGGTGCCAGCGGGTTGATCACGTCCTGAGTCTGCATGCTGCCGGAGACATCGTGGAGCACCACCAGTGTGGGTTGTTCCTGCGGCCTGATTTCCTGAGTGAACTCCGGCTGATTGAGCGTGATCAGGACCAGCGTGATGAGTGCAAACCGAAAGATCTCCAGCCACATCATCGACCGCGCATATCCGCTGCGTCGCCAACTGATGAAACAACAAATCCCTGCCACGATCAGTACGATCAGGGAGATGATGAGTGTGAAGTATGTCCAGACGAAAGTCATGTGGGTTTCGAGCTGTCGAGGTGGTGGTGGGTTCACAAATTCAATGGTGGGCCGGCGCGGCTAATCGCCGCTGGTCCCACCCTACGAAATCATTGATACCTTTTTTGGAAACGGCGTACTTTCTTTTGGCGGTTCGCGTTTGACGGGTTTCGCTTCGGCGGTGGCCAGGACTTTTTCCGGGACACAGAGCAACGCCTCGGCCATGAGCGCGATGATCATCAGAATCAGAAACGTGCGCCAGATTTCGCTTGCGAGGGCCATCGTGCTGCCGGCTTTGTCGTCGATGCGTGTGTAGTTGATACCGTTGAGTACTTGCTCCAGCGTGCCGTCGGTGAGCACTTCGACACTGTCTTCTTTCAGCGGGCGATTGAGGGCGAACGAGGCTTCCGGAGTTTCATACAAGCCACTGTTCAGCGTTCTTTGAGACAACAGGACCGTGTCGGAGATTTCGTCCAGCGGCTTCCATGTCTCTGCGACGCTGGCTTTCAATGTTCCGCAATCGTATTGTCGAGCTTCACCCAGAGCGGCGGCTCCGCGAGCGACGGCGCGCTGAATCATGACGTAGAATGTGATGCCGTTGCTGACAAAGTTCGAGCATTCCGTCGTCGGCAGTGTGCTGCAGAACCAGGCGGCTCCCTGATCGGTGGTCGCACGCAAAATCAAAGGTGGTCCTTTTTCCAGTTGAGCCAGCACGGTGGACTGTTCGTTTTCCACTTCGCATGTGCGATACGTGATGACCTGCCCGACAGGCAGTGGCGTGCCACTGAGTGTGTTGCTCAACAGGTCTGCGTCGGTTCGCCAGCGAGACAAAGCGAAGTGATCACTGCCTTCCGGTTCTTTCCATTGTCCCCAGCGAGTTCCAAACAGTTGTTGATCGTCGGGCGATTCCGGCGGGAAGAACATG
>JAYTAK010000995.1:0-3030 GCA_043737515.1 Candidatus Kuenenia sp.
ACATGCGGCAGTCGCATGCTGCAGAACTTTCGCCCGCCCTATGACGCACACGTCGTTGAACGACTGCGTGCCGAAGACGCGGTGATTCTCGGCAAGCTCAATCCGGATGAATTCGCGATGGGTTCATCGACGGAAACCTCCGTCTTCGGTCCGACGCGCAATCCGTGGGATCAGACACGTTCTGCCGGCGGTTCCAGTGGCGGATCGGCCGTGGCCGTGGCTGCAGGAATGGTTCCTCTGGCACTTGGGTCGGACACCGGCGGTTCGATTCGGCAACCGGCAAGTTTCTGCGGCGTGGTCGGCATGAAGCCAACGTATGGTCGCGTTTCCAGATACGGACTGATCGCGTACGCCAGTTCACTGGATCAGATCGGTCCGCTGGCCCGTGACGTCTATGGCGCCTCGCTGCTGCTGGAATGCATCGCCGGACACGATCGACGCGACTCCACGTCGCTGGATATCGAAACGCCGGCATGGACGACGACCATTGATCAGCCACTCAAAGGTCTGCGGATCGGAATCGCCGATGAATATTTCGCGGAAGGTCTTGATGTCGAGGTTGAACAGCATGTGCGGGAAGCACTTCGAGTTCTCGAATCCGCAGGTGCCACAGTTCATGCTGTTTCTCTGCCACACTCAAAGTACGCCGTCGCGACGTATTATCTCATCGCCTGCAGCGAGGCATCCAGCAATCTCGCGCGGTTCGACGGCATCCACTACGGTCATCGTGCTGAGAAGTTCGACGATCTCGTCGACTTGTACTGTCAGAGCCGTGGCGAAGGTTTCGGTGCCGAGGTCAAACGTCGCATCATGCTGGGGACGTATGCGCTGTCGGCCGGCTACTATGATGCCTATTATCTGAAGGCACTGAAAGTTCGTCGCCGCATTGCCGACGACTTTGCTGCGGCATTCAAAACAGTGGACGTGATTGCTGGCCCGGTCGCTCCCACACCGGCGTTCCGCCTGGGCGAGAAACTCAACGATCCACTTGCGATGTACCTTGGCGACATTTACACCATCAGCACAAACCTGGCGGGCCTGCCGGGGATCTCAGTGCCGTGCGGACTGACGGCGAACAGACTTCCCGTCGGTCTGCAGTTGCAGGCCCCGGCACTCAACGAAGCGCGCCTGCTGCAGGTTGCTCAGCGGTATCAACTGTTGACAACGTGGCATCTGGAAACGCCGATATACTCCACGCGGTCATGAGTGAGAGAATTGGCGAGCGGCATGCGTCAGCTTGCCGGTACGAAAAAGCGACGTACCGGAGGGCTCACGCCACTCCGCTCGCCGGACTCATTTCTGGTCGCGCGGAGTTAACCTGGACGATGGTCGAACCGATTTAGATCCGGAGAATTCCTGTGAGTGCTGCACTGAAATCATGGTCGGGCGCGGGACAGTTGTGCCTGCTGTTCATCCTCCTCAGCCACGCGACAACATGCGACGCGCAAACCGCCACGGAAGATGCGAAACCCGACGCAGAACAAACTCAGCGGGCGCTTGCCGAACAGGTTCTCAAGTCGCTGGTGGTCGTCCGGGCCACAAATCGCGCGGGTGATGAGTCCGGTCTCGGAGCAGGCTTTGCCGTGGATCAGCCAGGACTCATCGTCACCGCCCGGCATGTGATTGGTGACGGCCGAGATTTTGTCGTGGAACTTCCTGACGGCAGTTCAGCGCCGGTCCTGGAAGTCTTTGCATCGTCCAGTCAGTTGGATCTTGCCGTCATTCGGATCGATAACACATCGCTGCAGCCGCTCAAACTTTCTAGCGGAGACATCGCTGAGAATCGCCCCTTGCTCGCCTTGGGACACCCGCGGGGAAAACGCAATCAAATGGCCAGCGGTGCGTATTCCGGCATCCATGAAATTGACGGCATCGGAATGCTGCAACTGGCGATGCCGATTGAACAGGGCAACAGCGGCGGCCCTGTACTGACGATTGACGGCCAGGTTGTCGGATTAATCACCATGAAATCAATTGTTCAGAACAACGTCGGTTACGCGATGCCTGCGAAGCTCATTCGGCAACTGATCGACGAACCAAACCCCGTGCCGATGGCCCGCTGGAAAACGATCGGCGCGCTGGATGCTCGTCTGTGGAAGACAGTGTTTGGAGCTGAATGGAAACAGCGTTCCGCCAGAATTATCGTCAACGGACTCGGCACGTCATTTGGCGGTCGAACCCTGTGCGTGCGGCAGAGCCCGCGTCCGGAGTTTCCCTTTGATCTGAAAGTGGACGTGAAACTTAGCGACGAACAGGGGGCCGCAGGACTGATCTTTCATTCCGACGGCGACGATCGGCACTACGGCTTCTATCCCAGTGTGGGCAACATGCGGCTTACACGTTTCGATGGCCCCGATGTCGGTTCATGGACAATTCTGCACAACGAACCGCATGCAGCGTATCGAGCACAGGACTGGAACACGCTGATCGTACGGATTCATGAAGATCATTTCGAATGTTTTCTGAATGGCCAAAAAGTCATCGAATCGCGCGACGACGCCCTGCCGCATGGTGCTATCGGACTGGCGGCGTTTCGAGGCACGCCGGCGGAGTTTCGCCGATTCCAGACCGGAGCCGACCTGTTGCCGAAGCCGCTGCCCGATGACGCTGTGCGTGCCATCAACGACGCTGTTGCCGGTATCAGTCCGAATCATCCATCCGACGTTGGCGTTGTAGCGAGTCTATTGCCATTCGGTGAGCAGGCCGAGAATGGATTGTCTGTCGAGGCCGACCGAATGGAAAAGAAAGTCAGGCAGTTGCGACACATGGCGGTAGAAGTTCATGAATCCGCAATCCGCACGCAGTTGGCAAATCTGCCTGGTATCGCTGACGCTGACGACGCAAACGCCCCGCCGGATCCGAACAACGCTTCACTGCTGCGCGCGGCGTTGCTGATTGCCCGGATGGATAATCCGGACGTCGATGTGGAAACATACATCGATCGCGTTCAGCGGATGGCCGATGAGATTCGTGATGCGTTACCGAAAGATGCCGATGAAGCCACGCGGCTGGCGGCCATGGATCGATATC
>JAYTAK010000996.1:0-6908 GCA_043737515.1 Candidatus Kuenenia sp.
GGTGTGGCCATCAGTAATCTCGAAGACAGTCGCGTACTTTCAGTCTCGTCCGATCTTGAGTTCTCCTGCGCAGCATACACCTTTGCAATGAGCCTCTGATGTTTTTGATCAGTGGGCGGTTAAATCTGTGTTCAAACGGTTGCCGTTGTGGCAACGATCTGGTGTTTTGTTAGCTGTAAAGCTCAAGGGTTTTGTGATGAGTAAGAACATTTTTGTGGGTAGCCTCGCGTGGGGCACTACGTCCGAGGGCCTCGAGCAGGCTTTCGCACAGTACGGCGTTGTGACCTCAGCCAAGGTTGTCAGTGACCGCGAAACAGGCCGATCCAAGGGATTCGGTTTTGTGGAGATGGAGACCGGTGGTGATGAAGCCATCCGTGCTCTGAACGGTTCTGATCTTGACGGTCGCCAGATTGTCGTCAACGAAGCTCGTCCTCGCGAAAGCGGTGGCGGAGGCGGCGGTGGTGGGGGTGGTGGTGGTGGACGCGGCGGTTACGGTGGCGGCGGTGGAGGTCGTGGTGGCGGCGGCGGTGGCGGCTACGGTGGCGGCGGCGGCGGTCGCGGCGGCAGTGGTGGTGGCGGCGGCGGTGGACGCGACCGTTACTAGTCCGAGCTTCTGGGCTTTACTGTAGTAGTGTTCCGGACAGCTTCCGGCGCATTCGTGATTAAAAAAAGGATGGTCGGCTCGTCAGAGCAGGCCATCCTTTTTTTGTTTCGACCGAAATAGTGCATGATCGACTACGATCACCTGGCGGCGGGAGACGTTTCACTATTGTCCGAAGCCGTGCTGCCGCCGCTCGGGTGCATCGCTTCGTTCGGCTCTGATGGAAACGTGATCACGAGTATGGATGGTGACCGATGCATTTCGTCGGGCCTTGTTCGACCTCAATGACTTGGATTCCTTCGACGCCGTGTGCCGCTATTTCCTTCACCACATTGTAGGCTGCCGAGCCCATGATCTTGCAGTGCTCAGTATCGTATCCCGAGTACGAGTACTGGATTTCTAATGGGTGCCAGTGCGTGCCGAATTCAGCGTTGGCCTCGTCGGTGCCACGAAGCACCGCCGTTCTGACGACTTCATCGAGTGGGTTCCCATATAACTGGCAAACGTTGAGCGCGGTGACAAACGGGTCGTCGATCCGTTCGAGTTGCAGGTCGAGTCTAAGGAGCAGTGATTGCGGCCCCGTGATGTACTGCGTGACGAAGTGGTGCCTGCTCCGGTACACGACAGCCATGGGGAATCCTCCGCCGAACAATAGGATGATCGTTTTACTTTGCCGCCTTGTCTGGTGCGAGCCGACGGAGCGGCTCGCCTACGTAGGGCCGCCGCTCCGTCGGCGGACATCCGTCGCTTCGCGGAAATCTTCTCAGTAAAACCAACCCCCCTGCGTTTGCTGAGCTGTGCGAACCACGACTTTTCGGATGGTCTCTCAAATCTAAAACGCGCCGCCAATCATCTGCAGAATACTGGATGCCGGCGCGGCTTCCGACGGTTGAGTCCACAGCCACATGGTGCGGACAAGTTCGATGCCGACGACCGCACACATCACGGAAACCAGTGCCGAAATTCCAATCATGATTTTGGTGCCGATGCCCCAGTCCACATCAGCTCTTCCGGCCCGCGCCGGGACCGGGAATCCCGAGACTTGACTTTGACCGGATTCGAAGTCTTCATCGTCGAATTCTTCGGAGTCGTGAACATCCAGGTCTCCGTCATCTTCGAATTCTTCTTCGCTGAATCCTTCGTCGTCGTCGGCCCCTTGTTCGTCCTCAAACTCTTCGTCGGCGACTTCATCCTTCGCCGCAGCGCCAGCCAGTGCGGGAACGGCGACGGTCCGTGATGAATCCAGATCTTCGTCATCTTCGAATGTCAGCACGCCGGTATTGGAACCGACTTCATCATCATCGTCGTCAAGACCAGCCAGTTCAAATTCGCTGTCATGGCCGCTGGCGGATTTTGGGATGTCAAAGTGCGTCGTCATCGCCGTCGAATCGGACAACGCAGCTTTCGCACCTGGGACGGCCTGCATCGGCATCGTGCGGCCCATATCATCGGGTTTCATTGAGATCCCGCTGTCGTCGTCCAGATCCAGCGAAATTCCACTATCTCCGGCGTCCAGTGTGAGCCCGCTGTCATCGGCCAGGCCGGTTCCGCTTTCGAAGCCTTCCAGCGAGATGCCGCTGTCGTCCCGCAAACTGGTTCCGCTGTCATAGCTTTCAAGACTGATGCCGCTGTCATCGGCTTCCAGACTGATGCCGCTGTCCATTTCCAGCGAAATGCCGCTTTCGTCCGCATCCAGCCCAAGCCCGCTGCCGCGCGCTTCCAGGGAAATACCGCTTTCCGGTCGGTCTTTTCTGACGCCAGACCCTTTGTTGATCAGTTTCAAGTCGCTGTCATCGGGCGGAAACTGAAGGCGGTTTGGTTTTGCTGCGGGAGCGGGTGAAGGCTTGGCCGGCGGCACCTTTGCGGTTGGAGCAGGCAAAGGCTTGGCAGGCGGCACCTTTACCGGCGAAAACTTTGCCGTGGGTGCGGGTGATGGTTCTGCCAGCCGGATATCACTGTCCGTGCGATCCAGGTCGGCACTCAGTTTCACGTCGCTGTCGCTGTCGCTGTCTTCGTCCGGCAGAAGCAGGTCTTCGCTGCCCATCAGTTTGACATCACTGTCGGAATCGATGCCATCGAAGAGTGCGGTTGCAGCCAGATCGTCGTCATCGCCTGTCATGTCATCGTCGGCAAGCTGTACATCGCTGTCATCGTCTTCACCTGACAGACGGACGTCACTGTCGGAATCCGAGATCTTGAATTCCGAATCGGCAGACAGACTGACTTCACTGTCTGTGTCCGTCACCATCACAACATCGCTGTCGGAATCGCCGGGCATCTGAATCGTAGCACCCAGATCGACGTCCGGCTGAGTCCCCGCACCGACGAGCTTCACGTCGCTGTCGGAATCGGAGATTTTTGCATCGCTGCCCCAGCTACTCAGATCGAGTTCATCGTCGTCAGATTCTGTTTCTTCCAGATTTGGCCCGCTGTCGCCGGACAGACGCACGTCGCTGCCGGACGTGGCAAGACCCTTCACGTCCGTTTCGTCGAACAATGATTCATCAAAGAACAGCCTTACGTCACTGTCGGATGATGACAAGTCGGCGGCATCCGGTTCTTCCAGGACCGACGATGACGAATCACCCGTGATGATTGGAAAGTCGGGCGAAGAATCCGCCTGCCGACTTCGCTGGAATTCATCGATATCCTGTTCGCGAAACTTCCAACTGCCACGATCCGCGAATCCGCGAATGTCGCCCTGCTCGCGGACCTTCATGAGTTGCTCGGGCGTCATGTCCAGCAGACCGGCTGCTTCTTCGAGGCTGAGATATTTCTTTGCCATGTGTTCCAATACTCCCAGAAGGGGGACATCCGTGCAAAAAGGTTGTTCCAGCAGCCATCAGCGGGTGATTGCCAGGATCATCTGTCGCCGTCGAATCACGAGATTCGGCGAAAACGCTGAACGCACAATATCCTGCGCAGTTTGACTCATCAGTCAAATTCTAAAACGGTACCCCGCAGATGCAAGTCCTTTGTTGCGAACACGCAATGAGTTGCACCGGTTGTGTCGATGTGACTCCTGCCGCTCCCGAGCCATTCAGACGTCAAATTCCTCAGGACCACTACGCCGGACACACTCGGGAACGGTTGTCGTCATCGTTTAACGGCAAGCCGCAGGCGTCCGTGCCACGGATTCGTCTGCGCCTGCGGCTCGCCGTTAAACGCCAATGCCGACTTCTTCCGGATTCGACGATTTCCCCGCAAGGTCTTCAGGAAAACCCTATCCGCCGGAATCGGAAACAGGTCTCCGCCTTTTCCAATCGAAACAATCAGTTCAGGCGTTGCGACTACTATCCGCACGGCGACTCCTGTGCATGATGAACAGCCCGCCGATGATCATGCCGCCGCCCAGAGTCTGAGCCGAATTGATCGTTTCCCCAAGCCACACCCAGGCCGCTGCCATGGCGACAATCGGCGTCAGGTTCTGGATCATGGCCGCCTGAGCCGCACCGGCATGTTTTACACCGTAGCTCCACATCGCCAGCGCCAGGCCGGTGGAAAGAATTCCTGAATACAGGGTGCAGGCGACCAGCGGCACATCTTTCATCGCAGCGGCGCTGGCAGGCACGGAGTTCCAGCCAATCACCAGAGCAATGATGATATGAAAGGGCAGACCCAGTGTGGCGGAGCACGCCGACAATTGAATCGGGGAGATTTTCCCCAGTAACGGACGACTGAAGACGGTGCCTCCTGCCCATGCGAGTGCGGCCGACAACGCGAACAGATTCCCCAGCAGCCGTTGCGAGGCGTCGCGTTCTTGCCGATTGACCTCGGTGCCAGCGGCGGGAATGCCCGGCGCGTTGTCCGCTGATGACGAAGCAATAGCTGCATCGACGATTGCAACCTTGCTGTCGATGGTCGGCGGCGGGACTTTGTGCAGCGTCACAATCATGGTCCCGGAAAACGCCAGGATCAGCCCCACCCACGCCATCTGCGGCAGAATCTCTTTCAGAAAGATTCTCGCACCGATCGCCGTCCACATCGGGACCGTCGCCATAATCAGCGCGACGTCGGCCGATGTTGCGTGAGAAATCGCCAGCAGAAACAGCAATTGATACGCCATGGAAACGATGGTTGCGTAAATGAAGACGTCGCGTTTCGACAGGGTGCTGGCCGGTCTGATGCCGTTCAGGAATTCCCGCCGCGCAAAAAACATCAGCACGGCTGACGAAACGACCAGTCGGATGGCATTGAAGGCGTACGCATCAATCTTGTGCAACGCCACTTTCATCACGGGAATGTTCACACCCCAGATGATCGCCACCAGCAGCAGCGTCAAATCTGCCAGCCAGAGAGGCCGCACGATCAGCGAACCGGACTGCGTTGGGACTCGAGCGTTCATAAGATCGTTGTCGAACCTGGATGTTTCGTAACCGGACTCTCTGAGACGACCGTTTTCAATTTTCAGTGCAGGATATGTGAAACCTGCCATCCTGACCCTCCCCAACTGTTCAACGTTCGCGCAGAATACGCGGAGTTCCCGGCATTGAGCCGGAACCGACAAGTCCGTGAATGAAAGTGGAGACTGAGAATGACCGCGCAGCGCTGGGCAATGATCGCCGGATGGGCTTTGACAATCAGTACCGTGGCCTCAGCAGACGACTGGCCGCAATGGATGGGACCAAACCGTGACAACGTCTGGCGGGAAAGCGGGATTGTCGAAAAGTTTCCCGAGGGCGGACCAAAAGTCCTGTGGCGCACTCCGATCGCGGGAGGCTATGCTGGCCCGGCAGTTGCCGGCGGCAAAGTCTTCATCACCGACTATGTGACAACCGACGACGTCAAGGTCGATAACTTCGATCGCAAAGAGTTCACCGGACAGGAACGCATCCAGTGTCTGGACGAAGCCACCGGCAAGGTTTTGTGGAAGCATGAGTATCCCGTCAAATATGCGATTTCGTACCCGGCAGGCCCGCGCTGCACGCCAAACGTCGAAAGCAATCGCGTGTACATGCTGGGTGCCGAAGGCAATCTTCTCTGCCTCAACACCGCCGACGGCAAAGTGATCTGGTCGCATGATCTGAAGCTGGACTATGGCACCAAGGCGGCTCTTTGGGGCTATGCGGCTCATCCTCTGATCGACGGCGACAACCTTTTGTGTCTGGCCGGCGGCGAGGGAAGTCATATCGTCGCATTCAACAAACACGACGGAAAAGAAGTCTGGAAGAGCACGACATCGCCTGAACAAGGCTATTCACCGCCCACAATTTTCAAACACGGCGGCGTGCGGCAACTGATTCTGCTGCGTCCGGATGCGGTGACGTCGATTGACCCCGAGACCGGCAAGGAATACTGGTCGATCCCGTACGAAGCCTCCAACGGATCCATCATCATGTCGCCCGTCATGGCCGGTGATTATCTGTACGTCGCCGGCTATAGCAATCGGAGCGTACTGATCCAGATGGATCCCGCGAAGCCTGCCGCCACCGAAGTCTGGCGCGACAAACAGAACATCATCTGCCCGGTCAACGTACAGCCTATCCTCGACGGAAACATCCTGTATGGTCTGGATCAGAAAGGCGTCCTGCGTGCCGTTTCGATTCCTGAGGGAGAACGACTGTGGGAAACCTCGGGCCCGATCGGACGTCGCGCTGCGGGTTCCGACACGGCATTCATCGTGCGTCACGAAGACCGATACATCCTGTTTAATGAGTTGGGTGAATTGCTGCTCGCAAAACTGACGCCCGAAGGTTACACCGAAATCGATCGCGTCAAGGTGATTGATCAGACCAACACGGCGTTCGGACGCGATGTCGTCTGGAGCATGCCGGCCTTTGCGAACAAACATGCCTACATTCGCAACGACAAAGAAATCATCTGCGTCGACTTGGCGAAGTAGTCCCCGGCATGAACGCATGTGATACCAGTCTTCAATCTGCGGCCGAGCTGCTGCGCACCGGGCATCTTGTCGCGTTTCCCACCGAAACGGTTTACGGACTCGGAGCCGATGCGACCAATCCGCTGGCCGTGGCCCGGATCTTTGAAGCCAAACAACGCCCGACGTTTGATCCGTTGATCGTGCATGTCGCGGAACTCGCACAGGTTGAGCGTGTCGTCAGCCAGTTTTCGGAGACAGCTCGTCTGCTGGCCGCTGAATTCTGGCCCGGCCCTTTGACGCTCGTCCTTCCCAAACGTGACGCCATCCCGGACCTTGTGACGGCTGGTTTGCCTGGTGTCGGTATCCGCATTCCACGTCATCCGGTGGCGATTGAACTTCTGAAAGCCGCCGGTTGTCCCGTGGCTGCTCCGAGTGCCAATAAGTTCGGCGGCATCAGTCCGACGACGGCGCAGCATGTGGCAGATG
>JAYTAK010000997.1:0-3028 GCA_043737515.1 Candidatus Kuenenia sp.
AGCTGAGTCGTTGTGCCGATTTGATAACCTCAAATCTAAGCTCGATGACTACTTAACCAAAGTATCGCAGATTACCCAGTGTGGCGCAATCGCCCTGCCCCAGTGACCGATCTCTGCGGCTGGTTTGCAACTGAAAGCCCCATATTGGGAACAAGTTGTTTCGTTGCAGAAGTATTTTGGCATTCGGCCCTAATTCGGTCTGATCTCCGAATCGACCGCTTCCCGTGTAGACAAGCACGTTGTCTTCAACACGGTCATGGTAGGGATTCTCAGCTAATAGTTTTGCGTTTGGCAGGGATGTCATAATGACAATCCGCTGAGTTCCACCGCCTGCTCGTGTCTTGACACGAATACCACCCGCGTTTCCAACTCCCAACGCTCGATAGATTTCTTCATTTGAATAAAGTTGATCGACCGTGAATGCGTCTAAATTGCTCATCATGATGATTGGCGCCTGCGAGTCAGCTCAGCGCACATACCTTTCACGATCCACGCAGTTGGACGCGCCAGCTATCACACCGCAGATGGCGACGGTCGGATATTGCACTCTGATTTGTCGCTCTGCTGCATCGACGTTTTGCGCGCTTATGTGATCACAAAACCGCTGCAAAGTTTCCGGATAGAAACCAATGACGGTGAACATCGACCGCGAATCGCGTTTTGAACTCATCTTGATGTCCTCGAATTTACGATTTGCATAACATCAACCGCTCGGTGCCCGCCGCTTGTGGTGCCGCGCAGGTGGTCAGTCCATTCTTCGTCCCCACGACGTTTGATTTCTGGAAAAGTCAGTTGATGGACAATGTATTGGTAATAGTTGGCAAAATTCTCCCGTAGCAGCCCTTTTACGTTTTCAAAAATAAATGCCCTAGGAGCAATTTCCCTTACAGCGCGAATTGCATGGGGAAACATGTTTCTGTCGTCGTCCACTCCGGCATGTTTCCCTCCCACGGAAAACGGTTGGCACGGAGGCCCTCCCGAAATCAATTCGACGACACCACAATACTCTTGAAAGTCGAACTTAGAGATATCCCCTTCAATGATCTTGGCACCCGCCAATTGTGGCAATCCGAGTGTTTGGTTGCGGCGCAAAGTATCACAAGCGTTGGAATTCCATTCCAGCACAGCTGCATGGTGAAAGCCAGCATTTGCGGTTGCAAGCGCCAGCCCGCCGGCTCCTGCGAATAGTTCGATTGACTTCATCGCACCATTGTAGTGCTTGAACGACAAACCGAAAAGCGTTGCCAATTTGGAAAAAAAACGCCCGGATGCGAGCAGGATTTTTTCGCCTGATGAGTCCTGACGAACGAAACAGCTAACCGGTGTGGCGGCTAGCGATTTTCCATCTTCAAATCGACGTTCTGCCGCCACTCCGGTTGAGCGCCTTGTTCGTTGCGATTGGGGGTTGCTGTGTCGAATTGTATTGTGTCAGTGACAGTGGAAGGCTCTGAGGAGTTCCGGATCGCGTCTGGAGCCAACAGGCGCGAAGTGCTCGGCGTTGGATGCGGTCGAGAGACAAATCCAATCGTGTTGTCGGCACTTCGTGAAGCGGTTCGATTTTGTGAAATAAATGAATCACGCATTAACAATAGTGATGGAGTGTTTGACGGTTGCAGTTCCTCCAGCCAGGTCGAGCGTGATGTTCCAGTTACCGTCTCTGGGGACAATCAGACTGGCGGGTAGTTTTTTGAAGAATCCTCCGCCACCTTCATGCGTGAATGCTCTGCCGTTTTTGTAGTTAGAGAAGTTTATGTCATCAGTGAGCAGTATGTTGCATTGGTGTGAGCTGGCCACAATGACAGTGTCACCGCGATGCAGATATTTTCGTTCGTGAAGGAAGTCCATTTTATGTCTTTCGTGGTCATTTGGGTTCAGCGACGAACGACACGGTTAACCGGGCCGCGGCAACCAACATTGATTTCAGAAGCCGCGCGGCCCGCGGCTCCGGTTGAACCGATTGTTCGTCTTCCGGGATTAGACCGGCAACTTCAGGTGCTGCCATTGGCCGGGTCAGTAGCGGCGTAAGGTCTGCGCGGCCATTTACTTCCAGAGATTGACTCCTAAACAATATCTCGTTCCCAGAAGCACGACACTGTAGGGAACAGATAAGGCAACCGCATACAATAACAGCTCAATAGGCAGCAGGTAAATCTCGCGATTCGCTTCCTTCAATCTTTCAGCCTCTTCAGGGGAGCCAACTTCAAGAATGACAGGAATCTCGAGGTTACGTCGTTGGTCACGAAACCCGCCCCTTTCTGCTCCGACAGGGTATTCAACCTCACCGGTGATGATCCCTGTAATGGTTCGTGGAAACGGGGCGGAGTAACGCGGGATAGAAAAACTCCCTTGGATCCGATCAACACTGCTACTTTGGCTTGGGTAAATCTTTACCGAATTCGTCCAGTTTTTTGTCCTCGGGTTAACCACCATAGTGCTAGCTGCATCTCCATCAAGGGTCAACGTTATACCCGTTGATGACGCCCAATTATCACTTAAACCGCTGTAATACATTTCGAATCGCACAAATCCGCCACTCGCCCCGCTTAGTCTCAGGGTCTCTCCATTATCTATGCTTACGCCGCCCTGATTACCTATGTCTTCTGAAAGCACCAATAATAACACCAGACACATTGCTAAACACGCAGCTAACCCTCCGGCATACATTGGTACATTGAAAATCATCCTATGAGTAGTGACCTGACGCTCGAGCCACCATTGTAATCGCGATATAAGTCTCATCGCATCAACCCCATTTGGTACGAGAACAAACTCAGCAACGAATGCAACGAATGTCAACAAGTCGATCGGGAGTCCCTCAGGGCGGATTCTCATAGTGTTGGTGGCGGCAAATGGACATCAACGGCGTCAAAATAACAGCAGTTCAATGCATCGTCCGGCATCATCGCAGGCCGTCCTGAGCGATCGTGACGAACACTAGAGTTAACCTCAACCGCCGTCTCCGAGCTGGGGCGAGGAAAAGCGGTGGAGGCGGTTGTGGTTGAACGAATTGTTGAACAGGACGGTGTTG
>JAYTAK010000998.1:0-6902 GCA_043737515.1 Candidatus Kuenenia sp.
CTGGCTTCGCGAAAACGCCGAAACCATCATCCGCTTCCGAGCATGGATCAAAGCAGGAAGAGCCGAAGAGCTGTTCCAGCAAACAACTTACGTCACACCCGACCTTGCCGTCTGATACCGACAAACCGCGAATCCGCCCCGGCCTGACGGTCGGGTTTTCAGTTTTCAGTTTTCAGTTTTCAGTTTTCAGTTTTCAGTTTTCAGTTGGCAGTAGGCAGTAGGCAGTAGGCAGTAGGCAAAAGAAGGATTTGAGATTTCGGATTTGAGATTTGAGATTTGAAATAGAGGGCGGAGGGCAGGAAGATGGGGGGCAGGACAATGAGGGGGTGGAGGTCGGATAGGATTTGTGGTGCAGTGCCGTGAACAGAAGATCTTAAAGGAACACAAAAACAGTCCGGGTCGAACGATCCGCATCGTGCCTTGGTTGGACGCTCTTGCGAAGCAAACGTTGATCATGTTGATTTGCTGAGAAGATTTTCGTCTCGCAGGCGCATCCAGCTACAATGTGCTTCGTTAGTAGCCGTGAGCGCGGGGCGATGCCCACGCGGTTAAACGATCCAAGCGCGCCGGCTTCAATCTGCTTTGTTAGTGACGCGCTTAGACGTCTTTGTGCCACGCATTTCGGATGCAGCCGTCGGTCCAGTCGCAGTTTTTTTACCACGGATGTCGCGGATGGTACGGATGAGTCACAGTGTGTTGATCTGTGAAATCCGCGAAATCCGTGGTTAAAATTTCTTTCGACTCTTCCCTGGATTATCGACGATCAGCGGCGATGGTGACTGACGTGACTGAGAGTCAGGTTCGGTCATACGTGTGGTTGGCGATGGCGGCTGTTCAGTATTTCGGACTTGCAAAAGAGCGAGAGGCTGGAGGGGGCTGACAAGCTGGAAGCTTATCCCACGTTAGGTGAGGCGGCGTTTATTAATATGGTTGTTGGTTCAGCACAATATCCGGTCGGTATTACTCCGTCTGCTGTTGTGGACGGATCAGCAGTACGACGACGATGGACACGGCTGCGACCAGCGCGAATGCGCCGAAGATCACGTTGAGCGGCACGTCGCGGTCGCGCAGGAATCCAAATCCCCAGTCGCCGAATCCGCCGCAACTGATGCTCACCAGATTCATGATTCCATAGCCGGTGGCTCTCAGTTGCGGTCGTGTGATCTGGCACAGAATGGGCATGTTGTTGCAGTCAAAGAATCCCCAGCCCAGGCCGAACACAATCAGACCCATCACGGCGATCGAAAATGATGAAGCGTTACCGACACTGAACAACGCCGGCAGGAACATGGCCATCCCGATCGCACTCACGAAGATTCGCCCACGGTTCGCTTTCTGCATCCAGTAGTCCGCCAGCAGACCGCCGATCGCCGCGCCGACGATTGACGCCGGATGCACAAACATGGAGACCATCCCTGCCTTGCCCAGCTTCAGGTTGAATTTTTCACGCAGAATATCGGGCATCCAGTCTTTGACGACCCAGCCCGCGATTGCGGGGAGCGTAAAGTAAACTACCAGCAGCAGGAAATTGCGGTTGGTAAGCAACTCCATGAGCGCCGCACCGGGGGCCATGGATGCTCGTTCAGACTGACGTTCGGGGTTCCGCAGGAACAGCATCAGCGGCACTGAATACAGGATGCCGAGGACTCCACAGCAGTAGAAGGCAGTGCGCCAGCCGAGCATTGGGTCTTCTGCCACGAATCCCGTGAGTCCTCCCAGAATCAGCCCTGAATAAATTCCAGCCTGATGGATGCTGACCGCCGTCGATCGCATGCGACCGACGTGGAAGTCTGTAATCAAAGCCAGCGCCGCAGGGATATAGAAGGCTTCGCTGATACCCATCAGAGCCCGCGTCCACACGAGTTGGTCGTACGTCTGGACGAATCCAGTTGCGAACGTCACCATCGACCAGACGAACAGACTCACGACGATCACATGGCGACGGCTGTAGCGATCGGCCACGTAGCCGCCCAGGGGACTCAGAATTGCGTAAACCCATTTGAAGCTGGCCAGCACAAAGCCCCAATGTTCCTTGTCTTTGATCGATGGAATGTCCGTGACCATCGCGTCTTTCATAGACGCCAGCATCTGACGATCCAGATAATTCAGCAACGCCACGGGGAACAGGAGTGCGACAATGATCCAGGCGTAGTGACTGTAAGAAGTGCCGGACGCTTCCGTTTGAGATGTCATCACAAATTCCTGGTGAGATTTCGAAAGCGGAAAGCGGAAAGCCGAATCAAAAACGCAGATAAGTCAGGATGATTTGAAATTTGAGATTTGAAATTCTTTCGGATTTCGACATTCGGATTTCGGATTTCGAACTTCAACGTGGAGAATTGACAAGGCTAGTTCTGCGCGGGCCTTTGGTGCTGTCTTGCGACGAGCCGCTTGTGTCTGTGCAGAATCCTGAAGTACCGAGGCCGGGGTTCAAAACACAAGCGTTTCCGCCGAGAAATACGGGACTTTTTGAAAACGGTGGCGATGCCGATTTCAGATACTTACGAGTCTGCGAAAGTTCTGATGGCTGCTGATTCATCGGCATGACGCGCGGCGCGTGACGCGGAACTTCTATACGTCGCGAAACAGGAGCTTCACGAATTCGCGAGCGTCAGCGCTTTTGCAACGGTGGCTCGGCCACTAGAGTACCGGACTTCTCATCGGGCGGGTGTCCGAAATTGAAAGGAGATGCGGTGTCACGGGTCAATGGAATTTCCCGAATTGAAGAGTTGCGACGAGCGTTGTCGAAGGCGGATGCGTCGGCTTTTCTTGTCGAAGGTCGTGTGATTCGGAGAGTGATTCGCGAACAATTCGGATTCGCCAAACTGTCGGCTTCGATTCCACATACGGAGAGCCAGGTCGTGGCCGCAGTGGATGTGCGGCATTTGACTCATCCGGATGAACTTGGCCTGACGACGTTCTCCAATCTGCCCGACAGGTGTCTGCTGATCAGTCAGCCGGAAGAAGGCGAACTGGAACACTGGCCGCTGCAGGAGCTGCTGCAGCAGGTCTGGCGTCGTCTGTTTCACGCTGAGGTCGATCGCGAGCTGATGCTGAAGTGCCAGATGAGATTCAAGCGGGCGGATATTCAGGAGCGGATCGCAGACATCGGTCAGGTTGAGTTTGACGAAGCGCACTTCGTATTGCGCAGCGAACACCGCTTGATCGACCCGGATTCCCGCATCGAAGCCTGGCGGGAGTTTGTGGCGCTCTACTGCGAACTGCAACGATTTGAGCCGGATCTTCTGGCCGTCTGGTTTCCATCGCTGGCGGGGCAGCCGCAACTTCAGCAGGCGCTGTCTCGCGACATCAACGTCGGCGAAATCTATACGCGCACAAAACTGTACGGTGCCACTGATCCTGATCTGACGCCGCATGTCGTGCGGGACGAAGCGTCGCTGGTAAGTACGCGCCGCAACTGGACTCTCGGCACAGGAATCACGCAGTCTGACCGCGCGTACGTGCGATTGCTGCGACGACGTGATCGCAATAACGAACGTGGGAATACAGTGGCGGCGATCGTGAATGCGATCATGGCAGCCCAGCGCGCGACATCTTCCGACAAGCGGAATGCTGCGACTGAAAAAGCACGGAACGATGTACAATTCCTGACTGAACGTCTGCGGCGGGCGATTGAGTTTCGGGAAGAAGATACGGAACACTGGCATGCGTCGCTGTGGGAACTTGCCACGAACTCGGTGCATGGCTTCTGGAATTCAGAAAAGCGACTGCTCTACGATTTGCAGAAAGTGTGTCTCGATCATGAGCGCGTGACGTACAAAGTGGATCTGGTCAAGTGGATTGTGAGTCGCGGTCAGCGTCCTCTGCGCCGCCCGCTGAGGAATCTGCGCGAAGTGACGATGGCGAAGCATCTGGCCAGCGCGGCATCGCGCTTGGTGTATGTGCGTCTGAGCGGCATTGAACGCGAGCGGCTGACGCAACTGCTGCACGATGCCGCTCGGCTGGCCGAAGTCCAGATGCGAACGCGGATGCGACCGGTCCTCAGTCAGACTCTGCTCGATGTTGAATTCAGACCGACCAGTGTGCCGGAACAGGTGGCCTTCGACAAGCTGGTCGAGGATTCGCTGGACTGCATCGCCAGCCGTGGATACCTGACGATGGGTTACCTGCGTGATGCGATCAGTAAGAATGATCTCAAGCTGCCGGATCTGAGCCATCTGACTGAGCTTTACCGTGGCGATCATTTGCTGCGTGCCGACGACCGACTGGATGTCGCGATGGACGGAGTCTACCGCCGCGGCGAGTTCTATCTGCGGTGGCTGCAGATCACGAGTTCCCTGTTTTTCGGGACGCGTGTCGGTCGATTTGCGACGCAGTTTCTGATCATCCCGTTTGGCGGCGCGGTGGTGATTGTCGAAGGCGTGAGTCACGTTATTGATTTGTTGAATCGGCGAATTGCGAACTTACCGGCTGAAACGAAGGCGGCAGGCAGTCCGACGGAAAAGACTGATCTGGTTGACCAGACGGCAATCATCGCCCCGGCGGAAAGTGTGACGACTGCCACCAATGACAATGCCACGGAAGAAAATGCACAGTCCAGTTCCAGCGTCGCGACAGCCGATGATGTCGTCGGGGCAGCCGACGCAAACGATGAATCGCTGGTTAAAGCGGCTTCAGGTGCGGAGTCCGCCGAAGTCATTGCGGTTCCGCCAGGCAGTGCCTACGATGCGATTGAACAGACCGTCGGAAGACAGTTGGAAATGCTGTCGTTGATTCTGGTGATCGGCTTCCTGCTGATGTTTCTGATTCATGTGGTCCGGTTTCGACGCTGGTTCTTTCGCACTGCCTCGTCGGTCTGGCGGCTGACGCGAAAGTTGCTGATCGATTTGCCGCTGAAGATCTTCCGACTGCCGTTTGTGCAGATGCTGCTGCGAAATCGGACGGTCGTCCGCATCAGGCGCTTGATCCTGATGCCCAGTGTCGTGGCGCTGGTCGGCACTCGCGCGGTTCCATGGCTGGTGATTGGTGAATCATTGAGCTGGTGGTGGACGGGCAGCATCGCGATTCTGTTCAGTCTGGCCCTCAATTCACGCCTCGGACAGGACGCTCAGGAACTCACGGCGGAGTGGGTGGGCAACACATGGTACAAATTACGCGCGCGTGTGGTGATGGCGGTGATTGACTGGATCATCGACACGTTTCGACTGGTGTTGAACATCATCGAACGTTTTTTGTATGCCGTTGATGAATGGCTGCGGTTCCACAGTGACGAGAGCTGGTTGTCGATCGTGGCCAAAGCGTTTCTGGGAGTGATCTGGTCCTTTGTGTCGTTTCTCATCCGGATCTATGTCAATCTGCTCATCGAACCAACTCTGCATCCGGTGAAGCATTTTCCTGTCGTGACTGTGGCTCACAAGATCTTCCTGTCGGTGATTGTGATCATCGAACACAACATGCGGGAAACGCTGACGCCGTATCTGGGGGCGGCGCTCGCCGGTCCGATTACCTGGTTCACGATCGTGTTTCTGCCGGGGATTTTTGGATTTCTCGTCTGGGAACTCAAAGAGAACTGGCGGCTGTATCAGGCCAATCGAAAAAACCTTCTGACACCGGTTGCGGTCGGTAGTCACGGCGAAACGGTGGCGAGGTTGCTGCGTCCTGGATTCCATTCAGGCACGTTGCCAAAACTGTTTCGTCGCATGCGGCGCCTGGAGCATCAGGAAGCTTCGTTCCGGCGCTTCAGTGCGCGGCGCGCGAGTGGCGATCAGTTGGAACATATCGAAAAGACCATTCGCAGTTTTGTTGAACGGGAACTCATCAGTTTGCTCAAATCCTGTCTGGTCTGGCACGACACAGGACTGCGGTGCGGACATATTCACGCGGCGTCAAATTGCTTCTACGTGGAACTGGAATGCAGCCGACTGGGCACACCGGCAGTGCGGTTACTGTTTCAGGAACAGAGCGGCTGGGTGGCGGCATCCGTGGCGGAATCAGGCTGGCTGAGATTCGCATCGACGGATCAACTGAAGTCTTTTCAGAATGCGCTCCAGGGTTTTTACCGCAAGTCCGGGATCGACATGGTCCGCGAGCAACTGGTGGCAAATTTCGTGAGCAATCATCCGTATGACATCAATTCAGAAGGTTTTGTGATCTGGCCGAATGGCGACTTCGACAAAGAACTGACCGTGGATTTGGCGGGCAAGGGCGTGGTGCGACCATCGCCAGCAAGTGAAGCAACTGCTGCGGGAATTCTGCAGACCGATCGAGACGCAGTGCTGTTCAATGAGTCCCTGACGGAATGGACTCATTGGCAGTATCTGTGGACGCCGAGCGAATCCGCCGGAGGTGCCCGGAGCCTGCCTCCCGCCTGTTCGCAGACACCCGCAGAACCGGTGCTGCGGCCGATTCGTTGATTCGTTGAAGGAGATTGTCGTATGCGTATTAGACCGCTTAGACTCCGCGCGGTCATGAGTGAGACAATTGGCGAGCGGCATGCGTCAGCTTGCCGGTACAAAAACGAGGGACCGCAGAACTCACTCCCATTGGCACTCGATTTTCGAATTCTGTTTGAGCGGCAAGGCGCTAGCCGCCGGTGTTTTCCTGCAGTTTAAGGTGCCGACACCGGTGGCTAGCGCCATTCCGCTCACAAATCGAGGTACCGGAGGGCTCACGCCGCTCCGCTCGCCAGACTCATTTTCGGCCGCTCGGAGTATAACAAAACCCAGACTGGCTCCCGCAATCGCCCGAAAAACGCTGGAGACACCGTCAGGCAAAGTTGCCTGTCCCGGTCTTTTAGCTACGCTTACTTTTCAAAACATGTTGCGAATAAGTGGAGTTTTCCCCGCGATGCCAAAACGACCGAATGTAGGATGGACATTCATGTCCGTCGCATGGCCAATAACTCGGACATGAATGTCCAAGCTACAGGAATCGCAACTGCG
>JAYTAK010000999.1:0-3027 GCA_043737515.1 Candidatus Kuenenia sp.
TACTGACCTTGGATCATTGAGACTCGCCTGACCTTGAAATACTGAGACTTACAAGTCGCCGCCCGTCGCGAGTGACCTCCGATTACTGATATCTGGCCCGTCAGGCGTTTAGAAATCTGGAATGAAAACCGAAAACCTTTCAGAGTGGATCGGCTTGACGGACTCCCTGATTAAAAAGTAGCACGAAAAACGCGAATTCCCTGGCCGGACGCTTAATGACTGGCAAACGAACCGTGCGGCCGACAATTACTCGCTTTCAGAATCTCGAAATAATCAGCGTTTTGCTACATCCATTGATCCAACGCCTTTGAGTCCTCGTTTTACACTCGTCGGACATTGGCAATCCAGAATGACTCTGAAGGCACACAAATGAAAACATCAGCACCACTTCCCGAGAAGCGAAGCACAGAACCAACCAAGCCCGTAGAACTGTGGACCTTCTGTTTAGCGTTGGTGTCGGCATTCTTCTTTCTTGTCCAAGGCATTTTTGTAACGTTGCCGGCCTTCAATTTAGATCAACGGCAAAAACAAGTCGCGGTTGACAAGGCGGAGAGCGAGAGTGTTTCTCTCGTCGGCTACTGGTTGTCTCCTGAGAACTGTATACTCGTAGGCAACTCCTATATATCAATCTCGCCAGTGTTCATCGACATCGAAAACAAAGGTGAAATTCCTGTTCATGTGCGAAAGATCGAGTTCCGTATATTTACAGCACCACTTGATGAAGTAGCGGCGGTAAAGCAATCGTCTGCGGAACTGCTGAAGTCGGTGGCACCGGATGTTTCAAGTCCGATTGAGCAAATGGTTGGTCATGAACCGGAAATCTTCGGATTTATCGATTCAGACTCTGCAAAATGGAAGGAACAGGCAGTCTTGGATCTGAAAGGACTTGTGGAACAGATCCCGCCCGGTCAGACACGAACAGAACGAAGACATATCATCGTTGAATCGACTGGTCCAAAATGGCTTACTAAAGTGGAAGTCTCAGTAATTACGGACAAAGCAACTTATCGCTGGCACGGCTTCTCGCCGTCAAACGGCATGTCCTGCGGACCGGACCCTTTCTACGGAGGAATGTCGGCAGTCGAAAATGCTCCTCCCTCTGAAGCTGCACCTAAGCCTGCGCCTGCACCGGCTGTTGACGCAGCACCTGCACCTGCGCGTTGACGCTACACCTGTGGTTGACTTGCCATGTTGGAAAGCGCCGACGACAACTCGGCTGGTCTTTTTTGAGGCAGTACCACAATACTTCGGTGACGCGCAATCAATTTTTTACGACCGAGGGCCTCTTGAAATCTCCGCTGGAATTGAAGAACAATTTATAGGGCTCGATATTCGCTGCTTTGTTTTTGGAAAGCCGAATCTCGCTTCTGCGCAAACTCAGCAATCTTCTTTTCAATTTCTTCGAGGCGTTGTCGCGCGGCGGACACTGCATCGCTTGTCATCGGATTTTCCAATGCTGGGCAGAGCATTTGACTAAGGAGTGTATTGCCCAAGTTCAAGCCGTGGTTCAAGTAAGCCGCTGTCGCGGCGGGGGTTGATGCCGTTGGATTGTAACGGGAAGTTGTACGGGCGACTCAAACTCGAATACTGATTCCGCCGTCCACCACAATCACATGGCCCTGGATGAGGTCGCTGAGCGGGCTGGAGAGGAACAACACCGTGTTCGCCACGTCGGAGGGTTGCAGCATGCGGTCGCGGACAAGGATCTGTTCTCGCACAGAGGCCAGCATTCCGGCGGATCCAGGGAGCGTCTTGATCGCGGCTGTTTCGACGATGCCGGGCATGACGGCGTTGAAGTTCACTCCCGATTGCCCCAGCTCAAAGGCCAGATGCCGCACGAGACTTTCCAGCGCGGCTTTCGATGTTCCGATGAGTCCGTAATTGGCGATCCCTCGGATTGAACCGTGGCTGGAGATCGCGATCACGCGCGAAATGTCCGGAGATGACTTGAACAGCGGCAGTGCCGCCTGAGTCAGCCACAACAACGGAGCGGCGTTCATTCGCAGGATCGAATCGAAGCCTGCGGGTGTCACCTCGGTCAACGGGCGAAATCCGCCGGCTGCGGCGTTGCTGACCACGATGTCCAGCTTTCCGAAGTGTTCGCTGATCACGTCGATCATCGCCTGCACATCGTCGCGTTCAGAGACATCCGCCCGCACCGCGATCGCTCGTCCGCCCTGCCCTTGAATCTGATTCACGACGTCCATCGCGGCGTCCTGCGACTTCAGGAAATTGACGACCACTGCCGCCCCGCTGGCCGCCAGCGTCTCCGCGCAGGCTCGACCGATGCCCTGGGATGCACCGGTCACCAATGCGACTTTGCCGTTTAAGTTGATCACTTTGGGATCTCCACATCGCAAGGCGATTCAGAACACATGTTTGCTGCCATACACGCTCCGGATTTCATGCTGTCGTCCGCCACAGTTTCGTGTCCTTTGTGCGCCATGATCTGGTCACTCAGAAACTTTTCAAACGCATACAGCCGTTCTTCGCATCGGCCCAGGATCGCGCGATCTTTCGCCGCCCGTGCTCCGCGCTGGACGCGGGAAAAGATGCTGATGTCTTCCTTGAGGATTTGATACGACAACCAGCCCGTGAAGCGTCCCCACAGAAACGCGGTCAGCTTTGAAAACGGATTGCGTCGTATCGACAGTCGCCCGAACTGCCAGACATTGCTGACGGCTGTTTCGGCGGTGAGTGGACTCACGGTCTGCACGAGCGTTAACGAACTGGTATTGGAGATTAACAGATTTGGAAAGACATGATGATGTTCGTACGCCGGGGCAAACGGGACGCCCAGAATATTCATGATGAACCGCTCATAGACTTTGAGGAGCTTGTCGATGAGACGCGGCGTGTTGAACGCTGTGAAGAACGACGTCGTATACTTCGCGAACGCATGATCACTCTTCGCTTCGCCTGGATCTTCGCCAAAAGTCTGCGCGTGGACTTCGGGTATGTGATAACTTTCCAGCGCGGCCTCGACGGGGATTTTCCAGTTCGCGGGTAACGGCAGGATTCGACTCA
>JAYTAK010001000.1:0-6900 GCA_043737515.1 Candidatus Kuenenia sp.
TTGACCTTCGCTGGTCTCGCTGTGAATTCCAGGCAACGAATCCTCGTGAGTCGGCCTTTCAGTCCCCCGCCGAATTGCCCCAGGGCAGAATCAGGGGACTGACGTCCCCCGCTCGCCTGGTAATTCTTCGACTGCTCGTCCGCACACAGAACGCCTGTCGTCAGCAGCACGATGCCCAGGATTGCAGGTAAATGTCCCATCATGAGAGGATCTCCGTGATGGGCTTCGCGTCGGGATCGGCAATTCGGATCGGACGGCCCACGTTCGACATGTTCTGCTTCTTCGGATCTACGCCCACGGCGAGGCAGATCGTGGCCAGCAGATCTGCGACCGAAACTGGTCGATCTTTGACCGCCATGCCGTCCTCTGTGGTTTCGCCCAGGAACTGGCCGCCCTTGATCCCGCCGCCGCACAACACCGTCGTCCACGAGACGGCCCAGTGATCGCGTCCGCTGCTGGCATTGATGCGTGGCGTACGTCCGAACTCGCCCATCCACACGACGAGCGTCGAATCGAGCAGGCCGCGAAGTCGCAAATCTTCGAGCAGCGTCGCCCATGCGGGGTCGAGGACCGACGTCAGCTGCTTCACCGCTTCGAAGTTGTTCGCATGCGTGTCCCAGCCAAAACCCTGGTTGTTCTGCACGCCGTTGAGGGAGACCTCAACAAACGGCACTCCACGCTCGACAAGTCGCCGCGCCAGCAGACAGCCCTGGCCGAACTGATTCTTCCCGTACGCCTCGCGCAGCGTGTCGTCTTCGTCGTCGAGTTCAAACGCCTTAACAGCCGACGACCGCATCATGCGCACCGCCTGCGCGTACGCGGACTCGTGACTTCCGGCGGGCAGCCCTGGATGCACGTCACGAAATCCAGCGTCAAAATCTTTGAGTAATGCCAGTCGGCGATCCGTTTGACTCAAAGTCACATTGTCCGGCTGTTTGAGGTTTTCGACCTTGAGTGACTGGCCGTAACTGGCCTGCTCATCGACTGAAAGGACTGGCCCGCCTTCACCAACCACCAGCGGTGACCGTCGTGGTCCGAGGAAACCAGGACTGTAGGCTGCCGGGCTGAAGGCCCGGAACGGAGCAATGCTTACGAAGTTCGGCAACTCCGAATTGTTGCTGCCAAGTTCATTGCTGATCAGCGACCCGAGCGTCGGATAGTTAACTGGCCCCTGAGGCAAATACCCGGTTCGCAAATGGTACGTGGCCCGTGCGTGATCGCCTTCTTTTGTCGACATGGAACGGATCGGCACGACGTGTTCCATCATCCGCGCCAGTTTCGGCATCGTCTCGCAGATCCGCATTCCCGGCACGGACGTGTCAATCGGTTTCAGCGGCCCGCCGTTGCCGTGATCCGGTTTCACATCAAATGTGTCGAGCTGACTTGGTCCTCCGCTCATCCACAGCAGAATCACAGACCGCCGCCGACTGGTGTCGGTCGCCGTCTGCGCCGCGAGTTGCTGGATCCAGCCGGACATGGATGCCCCGGTGACTCCGGCGACTCCGGTCGCCATGAGGCGCATCCAGTCACGTCGTCCGATGGCGAATTGGTCCGCGTGGGATTTCGATTTCATGTGTGTCGTCATAGTTCAGACCTCAGGCGACCGGAAACATAAAACATACAGGCGAGCCGGGGGTGTCAACCCCCGGATTTTTTCAGGACACAGCATCAGGGGATCTACGTCCCCCGCTCGCCTGTCTAAATTCTTGATCAGATTCCAGTAGGGTGTGTGCAGCGTCAGCGGAACACACCAGTTTTCTCACGCTGTCCCAATGTGGTGCGTTGCGCTCCGCTTCACGCACCCTACGATTAAATCAACAGACCGCCACGACACACGGATTGCCCAGTACAGAGCATCAGGGGACTTACGTCCCCCGCTCGCCTTTCTGAATTTTGGATCAGTGATTCAGGGAAAACTCGCTGCTGTTCAGCAGCACCCAGAAGACATCGCTCAGCGCACTTTGTGTTGTCTTTTCCGCTTCAGTGGATTCCACATATTTCACAAAACGGTCCAGTTCATCCGGGCGTGGCCGCCGATGCAATGTGGCAAGGAAGAGCGCTTCGATGCGGCGGGCTGTGTCAAAGCCAGGGTAGGCGATGATTCCGGCCAGTGTTCGGCTGGATTCGAGATCTGTCGCAGTCGCGATCGTACCGCCGTTCATCATCGCCAGTGCCTGCAGTACGGAGATCTGCCGTTCTGTGGGTCCGCTGCGACTGTCGGAAAATTGTTCGACAAACTGACTTCTCTTCGTCCCCGCGAAAAGTACCTGCATCGTTGTGTCAAACGTTTCATGAGTTCCGACTGCCTGAGCGATGCTGTCATAAAGCTGCTCAGCCGTCATACCCTTGACGGCCATCCTGGAGAAGAGCCATGGTTCGGCGGCAGCGTCTGCGCTACGAACGGAACTCGTCAACTGGTACGTCCGGCTGGCTGTAATGGCCCGCATGAGGAACTTCAGATTGAAGTCATGCTCGACGAGTTCCTTTGCCAGCAGGTCGAGCAACTCCGGATGACTCGGCGGATTGGACTCTGAAAAATCATCGACCGGGTCAACGATCCCCGTCCCGAAGAAGTGCCCCCAGACTCGATTGGCCGCCGTGCGGGCAAAGTACGGGTTGTCACCTGAAGTCACCCAGTCCGCCAGCGTCAGGCGTGCGCTGCTGCCGGAGGGGATTTGAGGCGACACGCCGGTCAGATAGGTGGCGTTCACGACTTCGTTCGTATCCGGTACGGTCAGCGTCTGGTGGACGAATAATTCCTGAAGCTGTCCGAGGAATCCGTTGCCGCCCTGCTGCCGCTGCATGGCGGCAAAGAACGTGGCATAGCCCCAGAAGTCTTTTCTTTTCCAGGTGTCGAAGGGATGATCGTGGCATTGAGCACACTCAATCCGAATCCCCAGAAACATCCGCGACGTCGAGGCGGCCAGGTTCTCGGGCTTGATCTCCTTTGACTGATAATAGGCAAACGGCGTGAGGCCGTTCTGGTCCTGATACGGATTCACTCCCGAGACCGGAGTCGTCAGGATCTCTCTGACGAAGTCGTCGTATGACCTGTTCTCGTCCAACTGCTGCCGGAGCCATCCTTCAAAGCCGGGCAGCATGTAGCGAATATTGAGATCGCTGTCAGCTTCCGGAATCAGCACTCTCCGCCAGACGTTCGACCAGTTGACGACATAGTTGGGTCCATCCAGTAACTCATCGACAACGCGCCGTCGTTTATCGATCGCAGTGTCGTCAAGGAAGTCCTGGGCCTCCGCCGCAGTGGGAATCTTTCCGGCGATATCCAGCCACACACGCCCTAGATACTCGGAGTCGTCCGACGCGCTGGCTGGGACGACGTTGTTCTCCGCCCACTTCTTTGCAATCAGTTCGTCGATCCTGTCAGCCAGTTTCTGAACATCGTCCTGCGCAATGACCTGATCTCCGCAGAACGCCAGCGGCGAAATGACGCAGAAAACGAAAAGAATTCTGCTCATGTTGTTCATGGTGCGCCTTTCCCCCAACTGCGGACAGATTCGACAACGCATCCGGCGGTGCCGGTTCCTGTCAGGTCCGACGTGTCCCAAAGTATAACCTTCGCCTCACCGCCAACGCCGCAAAGTACAGACCCATCTGCCACGAAACGGACAGAAAATGTATCATCACTTCCGCCAAATCGACGAATTACCATTACGCCTTCCACGTTCCAGACGTTCGTGGTTCCGTCGTGAAGACCGGCTGCCAGCAGCTTCCCGTCCGGCGACCAATCGAGCGACCGCGCGCCAACGGAGTTCTGCAGGACGAACATCTGCGACTTCGTGGCGACATCCCAGACCTTGATCTTCCCGTCGTCGCTGACCGATGCCAGTCTGCTGCCGTCCGGACTGAACACGACTGACCGGACGGCGACCTCATGCCCCTCTAATCGCGCGATTTCTTCGAGCGAATCGGCATTCCACAATTTGATGTCTCCCGGTTTCGCTTCGGTCCAGTTTCCGGAACACGTTGCGATCATTTTTCCGTCCGGCGAAAACGACACATCGTAGACCGGCAGTGCATGTGCGTTAATTTTGCTGATCAACTCACCGGATTCCGTGTTCCAGATAAAGAGCAACTTGTCTTCGCATCCGGCAGCGATTTTCTTTCCGTCCGGCGAGAAGGCGATCGCTCGGACGTGCCCTTCTGCTTTGAATGATTTTTGCATGGTGCCGTCAGCAGCACGCCACACAATGACTTCGTTATTCCGCCAACTTCCCGTGGCAATGAACTGCCCATCGAGCGAAAACTCCAGACAATCGACAGTCGCCGGGTGATTCCCGTGCAGCTCAGCAATCTGCTTGCCGGTGTCCAGGTCGAGAACTCTGAAGAATCCACGTTGTCCTCCGACCGCGATTCGGGAACCGTCCGGAGAAGCGGCCATCGCCCAGACCTTGCCTTCATTGATGTCGATGGTGGCCAGCGCCGGATGCGGAGGCTGCTTCGCACGCCAGGAATTAATCGAACCGTCGTGACTGCTGCTGAACAGCGTCTGCGAATCCGCTGTGAAGCGCAACGACGTCACTGTGTCCGTATGACCTTCGAGGCTCGATGTGATCCGCCCTGTTTCAAGATTCCAGACATGAATCATGCCATCGGAGTCGCCAATCGCAAGCAGCGACCCTCGCGGCGAAAACGCGATACTCCAGATCATGGCGTTGTGCGTGAATGCTTTTGGTGCTGCGGCGGCGTCTGCCACGCTCCACAACTGCACGGTTCCGTCTTCACCGGCACCCGCCAGAGTCTTCCCGTCCGGCGAGAAAGCAACGTCGCGAATTCGCCCGACATGACCACTGCGAGTACCGATCTCATGCAGGTCGGCCACACTCCACAGCCGCACGATTCCATCGTCACCGGCAGACGCAAAGACGGTCCCGTCCGGCGAGAAGGCCACAGCACGGACGGTTGCAGCATGCCCAGTCAGCGCGCTCCGCTCGATTGCTTCGCCGACACTCCAGATTCGCACGGTCTTGTCGTATCCACACGATGCAATTGTGTGAGCATCAGGAGAAATCGCAACCGCGACAATTCGACCTGAGTGGCCAGGCATTGTCGCTGCAGGTTCAAGGCTCGGCAGTCGCCAGGTTTTAACAGTCCCGTCGTACCCCGCAGTAACAAGCATGTCGCCCGAATTCGAGAGCACCAGATCGCTGACTGGCCCATCGTGACACTTCACAATCCGGACGGGTTGTCGCGTTGCCTGGTCAAGCATCATCACAGAACCGTCGTCCGATGCGGCAAATATGTGCTCACCCTGCTGAGGGACCGCAACGCTCAAGACGTCAGGCGAACCATGCCAAATGACCGCCGGAGCCGATTCAAACTCGGTCGGTGCAAGTGACGAAGAATCATCTGCCCTTCCGCTGATCGCCGTTAAGGAAACCACGAGCAGCATGGTAAGAATCGCGACAACATTTCGATCCGCCTTCGTCACCAGCCCTGTTCTCCCTTCCATTTTGCAGCGTGGAGCCGAATTGAGTCCGATGCCTGTAAGATTTGTCTAAACGAATTCCGGATATTTGTCAGACGCGGCAGTTTCGGAGACAATGTGGGTTCCATGTCGGGAAATCAAGTGCGAATGTTAGTTTTTTATCCGGATCAACCATCGATGGAATTGCGTGAACAGGATCTCGACCAAAGCCCGTTTCGACAGTTTGAAAACTGGTTTCAGGAGGCCACGGATGCGGGGTTGCATGAACCGAATGCCATGAGCCTGGCGACGGTTTCAGCCAAGGGAGCCCCGTCCCTCCGAACCGTACTGCTCAAGGTCTGGGATGAGCAGGGATTCGTGTTCTTCACGAACCACGGCAGCCGTAAGGCGCAGGACATTGCCACAAATCCCAACGTGGCCTTGCTCTTCTACTGGGCACCTTTGCACCGACAGATCCGGATCGAAGGTACGGCACAGAAGGTCTCGACGATGGAATCACTGAAATATTTCGTCACCCGACCCCGCGGCAGCCAGCTCGGTGCGTGGTGTTCGGCACAGAGTTCCACCATTTCTTCACGCGCGATCCTGCAGGCAAAACTGGACGAAATCAAACAGAAGTTCCAGGGCGGTGAAGTGCCCCTGCCTTCGTTCTGGGGCGGCTTCCGGGTTGTTCCCTCCCGCTTCGAATTCTGGCAGGCCGGCGACGACCGCCTGCACGACCGATTTGTCTACGAGCCAGAGACAAACGACAGGTGGTCAATCCAGCGGCTGGCACCGTGAAATAATCGACGCAGCGGTAGCCAAAAATCGTCGATCAGAGTAGCGCCGCGTTATACTTCGCACAGCAAGGAATGTTGCAGCGGCGTTCTTGTAGGGTGGGACCAGTGAGCAACGCGAGCTCCGGCCCACCATGTGTGCAACTCGATAATGGTGGGCCGGCGCGGCTTGTCAGCCGCTTGTCCCACCCTACTTGCGAAAATGCCGGTTCTCATTCTGAATCTGGTCTAGCCGCCGTGTCCCTGGCCATGTTTTTGCGGAACCAAATTAGGAAAGGTCGCGCCAAGGCAATTGCAGATCACCAGGGATGGTTTCGCCAAAATCCCAGTTACCTTTCTTTGGCAAAAATCTGACAAAACAAATCGCAGCCCTGCGGCGCTCTTCGCCGCTGCGCTGAATGATGATAAATTCTGCCACAGTGCCATTCGGGTCAGGAACCATTTGCCAACTGGCCCAAAGGGTGCTGCGCACTATTGATTATCGCGGTAGGGACCGCTGTTGCCAGCGGCCCCCCGCACAGATCCGTACTTGAAGAATTACCTCATACGGCGCCTACCTTGAGTCGGGCGCGAAAGCGTACGTTGGGATATGGATGTGTGACTCGCGGACGAGGGAGATGCAGACGCGCAAGGCGCTGCTTGCGCTCCCATGTCCAGCCACTGCGGCCGCGCTGGCTG
>JAYTAK010001001.1:0-3025 GCA_043737515.1 Candidatus Kuenenia sp.
GTGGTAGGTATCTAGAAGAGTGCTGTGCAGTGTTGTGAGAACGTGGCTCATGGCTTCCTCGGGTTTCTGAAAGTTGTGCGGATGACACACGCCGCCTACGACGGCGACCGCGTTCAGTCCGCTACTCTGCAACTCGCAAACGGTCGAGAAAGCCCGCCAGGATTCACGAATTTTTTTTATCAATCGCTGCAGGCCGCGAGACGCCGCTGTTTTCAATCACAGTCGGCTGCCTTGACGCTCGATGAAATACCGTGTGCTTTGGCCTCAAGGCACAGAAGCCGTTTCCGCCAGGAATTATGGTCCGGCAGGGCGATTCAGCACCTGTCAATCTGGTTTGCTCCTGATCGAACTGCCGTCAGATTGCGAAGTCGAAATGATGACAAATGGCCATTAATGAAGCTGCAAAACTGATCATGACCGCAGGGCGAATCAGCTCGTCCGGTTTTTGCTTTCGGTTCAACAGCAAATGTAGTGCGGCGTGGTGAATTGCGTGCATCCAAATTGCAGGTACGACGACTCGCCACCGCAGCCCGGCTCCGCTTCCCAGGATTCCGGCCAGAAAGAGTTCTATAGTCCGCGCGATCAGATTTAAGGAATCATAATGATCGTTACGAGAGTACTTGTTTCACAAGCTCGCCGTGAATGTCTGTCAGCCGGAAATCGCGACCCTGGTATTTGTAGGTCAGTTGCTTGTGATCCACTCCCATCAGATGCAGGATTGTGGCGTTCAGATCGTGGACATGGACGGGATCCCGGACGATGTTGTAGCAGTAATCATCTGTTTCCCCGAGCGTCATGCCGCCCTTGATGCCTGCGCCAGTCATCAGAATCGTGAAGCACCGCGGATGATGATCACGACCATAATCGTCAGCGGACAGGCCACCTTGTGAATACACGGTGCGTCCGAACTCGCCGCCCCAGACAATCAGCGTGTCTTTCAACAGCCCGCGCTGGTCCAGGTCGTTGATCAATGCCGTCGTGGCCTGATCAGTGTCGCGGACCTGTCCTCGCACGGCATTCGGCAGACCGCCGTGATGATCCCAGCCCATGTGAAACAATTGCACAAAACGCACATCACGTTCCGCCAGTCGCCGAGCCAGCAGACAATTTGAAGCGTAACTGCCAGTCCGATGAACATCCGGGCCGTAACTGTCGAGCACATGTTTCGGCTCCCTGGAAATGTCGATCAACTCCGGCACGCTGGTCTGCATTCTGAACGCCATTTCATACTGCGCGATGCGAGTCTGGATTTCCGGATCGCCAACCGTTTCGAAGTGCTGTTGATTCAGCGCGGACAGCCGGTCGAGGGTACTGCGGCGTGTTTGAGCCGACATGCCCTGAGGATTGCTCAGATACAATACAGCGTCGCCCGAATTGCGAAACTTCACGCCCTGATGCTTCGACGGCAGAAACCCGGAACCCCACAAGCGATCGTACAGCGGCTGGTCGTCCGGACGTCCGCTGCCAAACGATGTCAGCACCACATACGACGGCAGGTTTTCGTTTTCACTCCCCAGTCCATAACTTGCCCATGATCCGATACTCGGTCGCCCTGCCAGTTGCGAACCTGTCTGACAAAACGTAATCGCCGGATCGTGATTGATGGCCTCCGTGTGCATTGAACGGATCATGCACCATTTGTCGGCCAGCGTTGGCATGTGAGTCAGTGCGTCACTCATCCACATGCCGCATTCGCCGTGCTGAGCGAAGTTAAAGATGGACGGGGCGACCGGAAACTTCGACTGACCGCTGGTCATCGTCGTCAGCCGCTGTCCCTGTCGAATGGACGCCGGCAGATCCTCGCCGCGCCGTTCAACCAGCATCGGTTTTGGATCAAACAGGTCCATCTGAGATGGCGCGCCAGATTGAAAAAGATAAATAATCCGTTTCGCCGCTGGCGCATGATTCGGAAACTGCGGCAGCCCGAGTTCCGGTGCGGCCTGCGCGACACGACCGGAATGCATCAGCGTCGCCAACGCCGTTGCTCCGATTGTGGTTGAACCGTGCTGCAGGAATAGCCGGCGATTCAGTGCATCCTGTGTCTGCACGGCGGAGGAAAGATTCAAAGGAGACATGCGTGAACTCTCTGCTTGATGCGATCAGATTTCCTTGATTTTATCTGTTTCGCGATGAAATCGCCAACATTGCCAGGAACTACCCGTGATGCGGCGAAGCGGCACGAGCCGGTGACGGTTTAACGCTTCCCAGCGTCATCTTCACCTGCTGTTCCACCATGGTGCGATACTTGCCGCCGAGATCCATCAATTCGTGATGCGTTCCCGTCTGCAGAATTCGACCATTTTCAAGCACCACAATCAGATCCGCGCCAGCAATAGTACTTAGCCGGTGGGCGATTACAAAACTTGTGCGTCCCTTCATCAGGCGTCCCAGGCTTTGCTGAATCAGTTGTTCGCTTTCTGTATCGAGGTTACTCGTGGCCTCATCCAGAATCAGCAGCTTTGGATCTGCCAGCACGGCCCGCGCGATGGCCAGTCGTTGGCGCTGGCCTCCGCTCAGGCGCACGCCGCGTTCGCCGATCAGGGAGTTCATGCCGTCCGGCAGACGGTCGATGAACTCGAGCGCGTTGGCAACTTCTGCGGCCCCGCGAATCTCGTCGGTGGTGGCTTGCTTTCGGGAATACGCAATGTTCTGAGCGATCGTGCCGTCGAACAGAAACACATCCTGTTCAACCACACCCAGCAGTGCGCGGAACGATTCGACTTCGTAGTCCCTCAAATCGCGACCGTCCAGTGTGACACGCCCGGAGGTCGGATCATAAAACCGCGCCACCAGATTGCAGAGCGTCGTTTTTCCGGCACCGCTCGGCCCCACCAGCGCCACAGTCTGGCCCGCCTTGACTGCCAGACGCACATCGTTGAGAGCGGGCGTTTGTGTGCCGGGATAAAGAAACGTGACGTCTTCGAATACCATGTCACCGTGAATACTGCTGCGGTCAGCTCGAATGCTGTCCGGCGTCGATTCCATCTCGCGGGGTTCTTCGAGCAGATCCAGAATGCGATCCAGT
>JAYTAK010001002.1:0-6898 GCA_043737515.1 Candidatus Kuenenia sp.
TACGGAGGCAAGCTCCGCAGTGGCGAAAACGCCTTCCTGACTTCTTTTCTGGTGATGATCATCGCTCAATGGGGACAAGCCCCATCGTGGCGGAAATCCGCTCATTCCTCACCGCCCGAGCCGGCAACACCCAAAAACTCGTCAGGCTCCTCATCTGAATTCTTCTCAGAAAAGCAACACTCTCAACGTTTGCTGAGTAGGGTGCGTGAAGCGGAGCGTAACGCACCATTTTTGGAAAGCATGAGGGCCTGGTGTGTTTCGCTAGCGCTGCACACACCCTACCTGAATCACTAAATCAATACACCGCCAGGGGGCTGTTGATTTAATCGTTTAACCCGACCCGAAGGGGAGGAATCCCATCGAAACGCCTCGTCTGCGGCATCGGGTTAAACGAAAACACTCCCGGAACGTCACTAAATCAACACACCGCTAACGCGTTCCGGCTGATCAGCAACAGGCCGAGCGGATGCAAGCCAGCGAATTCACGGAGCTGGAAGCTCCGGCTTTTTTCCACTCAGAGAAAGCCGAGGGGGCGGTTGTGCTGGGGAGAGTTTTGTTTCGGGATGATCGGCGACCGGTGGTGCTGGCTCTGGAAGACCGGCGGGGGCATCTGTATGTGGTCGGGAAAACCGGCATGGGTAAGACGACGCTGATCCAGAATATGATCGTCGCCGACATGCTGGCCGGACGAGGTATCTGCGTCGTTGGTCCACATCATTGTGAATCGGTACTCCATGGCGAGTATTCCCGCCGCGGAGTATCGAAACACGTTGGACAGCGAACAACGTGAGCGGACCACAGGCTCCAAGTGGCAGCTCGAACCGGGTCAAGGGCGTTCCGCCCTTGCTGACCAGCACCAACATTCCAGCCATCGTGAGTCAGCCCGGTCGTTCGCTCGATCTGCGAGACGTCATGGACCGCAGGCAAGTATTGATCGTGAACCTGTCGAAGGGCCGACTCTGCGAAGACAACTCGACACTGCTCGGAGCCGTGCTCGTCACCAGCATTCAGGAGGCCGCCATGACACGAGCCGACGTCACCGAAATCGAACACCGTGATTTTTCGCTCTACGTCGATGAATTCCAGAACTTCACCACTATGTTGAAAAAGGGGTCTGGAACTTTGGAGGCACGATGCCGGAGAGTTCCAGACCCCTTTTTCAACACGCTTGGCTCTGATCGTCGCGCACCAATACCTGACACAACTGGACGAGCCTACCGCCAACGCCGTCTTCGGCAATGTCGGCTCGATCGTCACCTTCTAGGTCGGCAGCGACGACGCAGAACGCCTCGCCGAGCAACTAGGCAAACACCCCGGACAAATCACCCCCGAAAACCTCACCGGCCTCCCCAAATACACTGCCTGCGTCCGCCTCTTGATTGATGGCATTCCCAGCAAACCGTTTACCGTGCAAACACTTCCGCCACCCACCAATACAATTAATCCGGAGCGGGCGGAGATAATCAGGCGGGTGACTCAACGGAACTTCGGATCCCCAAATCGGTTCGCGAATAAGACTGCGTAAAGTTCTCGCTATCTAAATTCGTGGCAGTCACATAAAACTAGCCGAAGCGTCGAAATTTACATGCTGTTGTTGAGCTTGAGCTGGGACCGAATTGCGCGCCGATTCCGGGGGGCAGGTGGGCCCGATTTGCATGCCGATCTCCAATGTTGAATCCGAACGCGTTTTCACCTGCGACAAATTTGCTTCGGTGTGTCGGACCGACGCATTAAACGAGGTCCGGCGAGTCGGCGACGGTGTGCGCCACCTACGCAGCTGCCGCCCTTGAGAGGTCGTTTCACGCTGGTCGAGTTATTTCAGATGTGCAGCCGGTTCGTGACGCTAAAATAATCCTCATCCTTCCATTACAATCTGTTTCAGCGGATAATCGAGCAAGTTCCTGCACGTAGTTCGATCGTAGGGGAAACGCATTGGCAAAGCCAATAACAGCGACAACGAGAGCCAGCAGCACCACCGCCGATTTCGATTTGGAGGCCAAGCTCTGGCTCACGGCCGACAAGCTCCGCAAAAATATGGACGCGGCCAAGTACAAACACGTCGTGCTTGGTCGGATTTTCCTCAAGTACGGCTCCGACGCATTCGAGGAGCGACATCAGAAGTTGCTCGCCGAAGTGGGCGAAGTGGCCGATCCGGAAGACCTGGACGAGTACCGGGCGGACAACGTCTTTTGGACGCCGCCGGAGGCTCGCTGGCAGACGCTGCAAGACAACGCCAGGCAGCCGACGATCGGCAAGCTGGTCGACGAGGCGATGGTCGTCATCCGCCGCGCCCCCATCAAGCCCAACCTCGCGCACAGCATGGTCGCCTTACCAAACACATCCTGCACAATAGATAAATCCCCGACTGCCCCTAGCTGCTCTCGAAAAACAAACACTACAACACAAAGCGCGGTTTCAGCGATTGCCGCCTGCAAACCCTCTTCACTGACGCTCGCAAACTCGGCACCATCATCGACCGTTTCCACTGCCATGAACAGATATCGAGTTAACTACTATGAATCCTGAAACACTGTCCCAATTGCTTACGCGTTGTGAGTCTGATGTGCTCGATTTCAAATTGCAGCCTTACGACCTAGGGAAACCTGAAGACGATGCCAAAGCAAAAGAGCGAAAGCGGGCGAAGTTTGCGAAGGATATTTTGGCGTTCGCCAACCTGTGGCGTGATGAGCCTCGATACATCGTAATCGGCGTTCAGCGCTTGCCGGATGGAAAGATACATGCGCCTGGTGTTTCAGAGCACCTCGACGGAGTATATCTAATTCAAGCACTTGAGGGGCTTGTTCATCCGTGTCCTCGACTTCACTATGATCAAGCAGAACTGAACGGCCTGCAGTACGGTGTGATTGTAATTCCCGCCGACAGATCGATCGGGCCTTTTTTCGCAAGCAAAGACGTGGGAGGAGCGGACGGAACAGTGAAGCCTCTTTTGCGAAAACACGCTTTGTATTGTCGACGAGACTCCAGCAACGAAGAGGCCAGTGCTGGCGAGCAGTCCGCTATCTGGAAATGGTTTCAGCAAGGTCAGTCGCGCCAACCTCTGCAGTTCCCTCCCGAGCAGGCGTGGACCCAGATTGTTGAACTTACTCAGTTGGCTAGCCGCAACTGCCACCACGTTCTGATTCTAGCGCTCGATGATACTTCCAAGAAAACAGCTCTTGCGAACCTGACAGCTATTGATTGGATCATGGTTATCGACCTTGACCCAGCAAGTCAGATATCTGGAGCACTCAAGTATTTCCGCGAACACCTCTCTGGGCGGCGCGCGTTGCACGTCGTAACCCCGGAAGGGAAGATGCTGGGCGACGTGGGCCGGACGACTTCGTGGTATTTCGCAAATGGGCAACAAGTGGCCTCCGATCTGGTACCAGAACTCAAGTTTAAGGATTGGATGGCGAAGTATGGCAAACCGACAGCACTGAAAATTGAACAACTTGCTGGTGGGTGCAATGGCCCAGTCTCGATCTTGGCCTTATGCGAGAGCCCCAACCGGGTATTGATTGTGCGGAAACTACTTGAAGATCTTGTAACCAATTTCGGAGAGCGTGCCACTTGTGTTGCAGTTTCGGGGGCGGCAGACCAATGGAACACGCTGGAGCAACAAGACTTGGCCACCCTGTTTCCTATGCGTATTGGCAATTTCCTTGATGGCCTGGCCGCTCAAGCTCGCGCAGCGCAGATGGGGGTTGAAAATGTTGTGCAGTTGCCGGGCGTTGGCGGTGTTCCAAAAGACATTTCAGGAGAGACTTATGCATATCTGGATGAAGATTTAGAACTGGTCCATATCAGTGCCGGGACACGTGCCCCCGCAGGGATCGAGCCAATGCGAGAGTTTCTTCGCGGAGGTCAAATCAGTTGGTTTGAACTGGGGCTGCAAGCTGATGTCGAGCGGGAAAAGACCGCTGACGTTCTCCGCATGGTTGAGCAAGACCTTGGACAACGTGGATCAACTCGTATCAATCTGTATCACGAACCTGGTGCGGGTGGTTCTACGATTGCGCGCCGGGTTCTTTGGGTTTTGCACCAGCGTTATCCAAGCGTAGTCCTTCGCCGATGTTCCGCTCATGAAACAGTGGAGCGGATTGCGTTTGTTTACCAACTAACGGGGCAATCAATCTTGGTTCTCCGTGAAGGCAGTGACGTGCCAGAGAGCGAAGCAGACCAGTTAGCAAACCTCTTAGCCAGCAAACATGTGCCGTGTGTATTGCTCCAGGTGTTGCGCCGCTACCAACCTCCAAATGCCGGCAAACGCAGTATCTTTCTGCGGGCACTGCTCTCCGCCGCGGAGACCGAGCGGTTTCGCGCTTCCTATGAGAGAGAGGCACCAACTCGCAGGCATCAAATCGCACAGCTAGCAGCCGTTCCGACTTCCATACGGACTCCTTTCCTCTTTGGACTTACGGCTTTCGCTGCCGAATTCACTGGTTTGACGTCTTATGTGCAAAACCACCTTTCACAGATTCCTGCTCCGCAAATCAAGGTTCTACAGTTCTTGGCTCTCTCATATGACTATGGTCAACAGGCTTTGGTGGCGGCCCATTTTACTGAGCACCTTCAGCTGCCACCGACCCGGCCCGTGGACTTTGGCAAGGTCCTCTGCAACGAAGCTCGCGGGTTACTGATAGAACAAGGCGGCGGCTCTTGGCGGCCTGTCCACCAACTTGTGAGCACTGAGATTCTTGAGCTCACATTGAGCACCGACAGCACTGACAAACGCCTTTGGAAGATGCAGCTTGGTGATTTATCGCGGCAGTTCGTGGATTTCTGTCGCACTAATGAGCCTGTTCCACCAGACGATTTGCAAGGCGTCATCGAACAAGTATGCGTTCGCCGCAATGATGCTGAGTTGTTGAGTGGTGCAGCTGCAGGTGAGAGCCGTTTCTCGCGTTTAGTCAGTGATCTCCCAACTACCGATGCGAAATTGAGGCTTTTTGAGCATTTGGTCGAGGTCTTTCCAGAGAACCCGCATTTCTGGGCGCACTTGGGTCGGTATCACTCAATCGAGCGAAAAGATTTTGGAAGTGCTGAGAAGGCGATCAATCAAGCACTTACTCTGAGTGAGGATGATCATGTTCTTCATCACATGAAGGGGATGGCGCTCCGAAATCTTGCGTACCAAATGATTAGTGAGAAAAAGTCCGTTGTTACAGTCGTAGACGCAGCAAAACGAGCGAGCGGAAGCTTTGCCGAAGCGCGACGTTTAGCTCCGGATGATGAATACGGTTACATCGCTGAGGCGCAGACAATGCTTCGTGTATTGGACTATGCGAGAAATGGTCAAGATGCTGTGGCGGTTCTTGCGAAGGAAAGCACCGACTCTTGGTTGATGGAAGGCTTCGAAAGAATTGAAAGCCTACTTGGCACCGTGCGAGAACAGCGGCGAGGCGAACCGCCAAGCGAGCATGAGGACAAATGTCGTGCTGAGTTAGATGTTCTTTATGGGGCGCACGACCAAGCGCTGCAGCGTTGGGATACGTTATTGCAGCGAAAGGGAGCAAATGGCCAGTCACTCGTGCATGCCCCACCAATCCGGCGGCAAATTGTTTGGCTACAACTTGCAAGGTGTGAACGTCAATGGGAAAGACTGTCACTCAAGCACCTCAAACGGTCGCTAACACTGCTGGAGGAGAATATTGAACAGGAGCCGAACGAAGATCGAAACATCCGGCTCTGGTTGCAAGGTGCGCGATTCCTCATACCACCGCCAACTCTAGCGTTGGCGGCGGATCGTGTTGCTACTTGGCGCATGCGCGGCGACTCGCTTGACGCAATTTATTACCTCTATGTGTTAAAGATGCTTGAGGCGCTGGACGGTTCTGCAATCGCAGCGAATGACGCTCAAAAGAACATGGAGATCTGCAAGGCGAAGGCCGGTTTCAGAAGGGATCGAACCCGGAGCTTCGAGTGGCTCGGATGCGGGGAAGGTTTACGCCGTCTTGTTCATCAAGATCAACTTGGAGGGTGGGATGATGCGACGGGATTTTGGGTCAACACGAAGCCACTTGTTCGCATCGAAGGTGTCGTGAGTAGGATCAATGCCCCCCAATCTGGAGAAATACAACTGAGGTGGGGTGTTAAGGCGTTTTTTGCTCCGGCTGTTGCTGACATGGCTCTTGGGCGTGATGAAAACAGGCGAGTTTCTTTTTACCTTGGATTTAGTTATGAAGGTCTTCGGGCTTGGTCTGTCAAAGCATTATGAAGTGAAATCAGACGTGGAAATCCTCGATCGAACGACAGGTTCGATTTTCGTGGCGAGTCACGGCCTGGTTGTCACGACCATTCACAAATTCATGCCGGAACAAGGCGAGGCGATGCCCAAGCTGATAGCGCGGCAGAAGATTGTCGTGACCGTGGATGAGTAACACCGCAGCCAATATGGGCTGGCGACATACACCGAGAGCGGCGGCCAAAAGCTCGCCCATCATCGGCCCGGCTCAAGCGGTCGCCGTGCTGCCGGAGAAATACGAAGTCTGCTGCAGGACTGGACGAACCAAAGAGATTTTCTACGTCCAGTAACTCGCTCGGTCCGCAAAACCGCGGTGATTTGTATCAGCCTTTTGGATGCGTCGGTCACATCGACGGATGAATCGAAGAACCTCATTCCAAATGCGGACGGGCTGCTGGACGATACTGGGGGTGTCCATCTCATTTGCCACACTGTCCCGAGTAAATGCATCGGAATTTGAAAATGATCCTAGATCAGAATGCGCAGGAATCGGGAGTCCTTTCCGGAAGGCTTCATGACTTCTGTTTTTCCTGCAAGAGTCGTCGGTACGCTTCCTGAGTGGAGATCGGCATGCAAATCGGACCCACTTCGGCGCGGAAAACGGACCCACCTGGGAAACGAATTGACCACGGGGAGTTGCGTGGTATTTAGGCA
>JAYTAK010001003.1:0-6892 GCA_043737515.1 Candidatus Kuenenia sp.
GCGGGCTTCGCCCGCAACCCAATTGACGCCCCGGCGGAGCTTGCCTCCGTCGAGCGCGGATCATGACCAGCCATCACCCGGAATCGGCACCTGGCCACCGTTGCGGCTTGCCCGCATGGAGCCGTGATTCCATTGATCAGCGCCCTACGGAGGCAAGCTCCGCAGTGGCGAAAACGCCTTCAGGATTTCTTGTCTGGTGATGATCATCGCTCGATGGGGACCAGCCCCATCGTGGCGGAAATCCCCTCTTTCCGCACCAACTGACCCCAAGCACCCAACGACTCGTCAAACTCCTCATCTGAATTCTTCTCAGAAAAACAACACTCTTAACGTTTGCAGAACAAGATCCATGAACCCATCTCTCTTTGCGACAGTCGTATTGCTGCTGACGCCGTGGTCACTTTTGCAGGCGGCGGAGTCGCCATCGACCAGGCCCAACATCGTGATTCTGTACGCCGATGACATGGGATACGGGGATCTCGGCGTCCAGAACCCGGAGTCCAGGATTCCCACGCCGAATCTGGATGGTCTCGCGGCGCAGGGGACGCGATTTACGGATGCGCACAGTTCGTCGGGCGTCTGTACGCCGAGCCGATACGCGCTGCTGCATGGGCGGTATCATTGGCGGAAGTTTCACGGCATCGTGAACGCCTTCGATCAAGCCATCCTCGACGCCGAACGCACGACGTTGCCGGAGTTGTTGCAAACGAAGGGCTATAAGACGGCGTGTATCGGCAAGTGGCATCTGGGCTGGGACTGGAATGCAATCAAGAGGCCCGGAGCCGCGCCGACCAGGGGACAAGGTAAGGGGCCAGGCAGCTTCGCCCCGGACGCCTTTGACTGGAGCAAGCCGATCCCCGGCGGGCCGTTGTCGCATGGATTCGATTACTACTTCGGCGACGATGTGCCGAACTTCCCGCCGTATGCGTGGTTCGAAAACGACCGCGTGATCACCGAACCGACCGTGCCGCTCGCCACTCCGAAGCGGACCGCCGAAGGCTCGTGGGAAGCGCGGCCTGGCCCATCCGTGAAGGACTGGGACTTCTGGGCCGTCATGCCGAAGCTCACCGAGAAAGCCGTCGAGTGGATCGGCCAGCAGAAGCAGGACGAACCGTTCTTCCTCTACTTCCCGTTCACCTCGCCACATGCGCCGATCGTGCCGACGCCGGACTTTGTCGGCAAAGCGAAGGCAGGCGGCTTTGGTGATTTCGTCACACAAACCGACGACACTGTGGGCCGCGTGTTACAGGCGTTGAAGGACGGCGGCTTTGCCGAGAACACGCTCGTCATCTTCAGCGCTGACAATGGTCCGAAACATTACGCCTACGATCGCATCCGGAACTTCCAGCACTTCAGTATGGGCTCGTTACGGGGAGTGAAACGCGACATCTGGGAAGGCGGCCACCGCGTTCCGTTCGTCGTCCGCTGGCCGGGTGTTGTTCCGGCAGGCCAGGTGAACGACGGCCTTCTCAGCCAGATCGACGTCTTCGCAACAATTGCTACCGTCGTCGGTGCAGACATTCCTGCGGGTTCCGCTGAGGACAGTTACAGCCAACTCACGCTCATCAAAGGCGAGTCCCCCAGCGCGCGTGACACGGTGGTCCACAACACGAACGTCAACAGCTACGCGCTGCGTCACGGCGACTGGGTGCTCATCGCCGCGAAGACCGGGGCTGTCAGCAAAGTCCCCGAATGGTTCGATCAGGCCAACGGTTACACCCGGCACACGCTGCCCGGCGAGTTGTACAATCTCCGCGACGACCTCGCGCAGAAGCACAATCTCCACGCCGAACAGCCTGACAAGGTGCAGGAACTTTCGACCCTGCTCGACCAGGTCCGCGCGAAGGGGCAGGTGCGGTAGGCCGTCGGCTGGGCAGAACGATGGGGGCAGAATGATACGTCGTGCATGACTAAATCTGAATTCTGTTCTTCATCGTTCTGCCTCCATCGTTCTGCCACTTCCCGGCAGAGTCGTGGACTCAATGCGGCGTCGGTTCATGGCGGCGGCGATTTCGATTTCAATAGCAGGGAGAGGATTCAACGGGTTCAGCGGTTCTGTGACTGCGGTGACCGTATTGGTCTGTGAATCCCAGTTAACCGGGCCGAAGTGGGCGGGCGCGGGAGTGCCGGTGAGGATGTGGGCGAGGGCGTCGCCTTTGTTGTAGTGCCAGAACTCAAACGGGAAATGCATGAACCCGTGCGCCTCCATCAGTTCAGTGATTTCCAGCCGGTTCCGCAGATCGCTTTCGCTGATGAACGGTGAACGCATCGGGGTCCGTTCACTGACTTCCAGATACGGCCCGCCACGCCAGACTTCACGGCCGTCCCGCTGGAACAAGGAGATGTCGATGGCCGAAGCCGACATGTGTGTACCGACCTTCGGGATGTTCGCGACCATCACCATCGCGCGGCGAAACACAAATTCGACCGGAGGAATTTCACCTCCCGACTCCCAGATGCACTTCTCCAGAATGGCGTCGAAGACTTCCGGCTTCCGCACCAGTGTGCTCTGCATCTGCAGCGAACGAAATCCGTCTTCAACCTTCATGACCCAGCCGCGACGGTTCATGTCAGCACCGATGGCAATCACGTCAGCGACCAGCGATTCGCGGATGTAGTAGACGCGGTCGAGATCTCCGGCGATTTTCGAGGTGGAAAACAGCATCTCCACACCGGCAGCCTCGGCGGCTGCGGGAATGGATGCCAATCGCTCGTGGCATTCAGAGACGGGAAAGGCCAGCAGTTCCTGGACCATACTGAAACCCTGCTCAAGTTGCTGAGTCCAGTAACTTCGGCGGGCGTCGGCATCGGTCGATGTAGCGGTCATGGTGTGGCTTTCGTATGCGACGGTGGTGGAGATTTTCTAACCGCGAAGGGACGCAAATTTACGCGAATCGTCGCCGGGAACACAAGCGTTGGCAAGGAATCCACTGCGGATGGGAGCGGATTGGCGCTAGCCACCGGTCACTGTTCTCGACTGGGCAGCAAAGCACCGGCGGCAAGCGCCGGGGCGCTCAAGAAAATGCCGTCCGCACCGTTCCTCTGGTACCGGGCGGTTGACCTGTGATCGAGCACTCGTCACGATGGTGGATCACGAGACGTGTCCGCCACTTGTTCACGAAAGTTTCGCACAATGAGCAACGCTACCAATCGACGCAGCTTCCTTCGGACCGCAGGAGCCACCGCCGCGACGTTTACGATTCTGAAAGCAGGGTCGGCGCGGACTTACGCTGCCAACGAGACTCTGAATATCGCTTCGATCGGAGCCGGTGGGCAGGCGGCGAGTGATATACAGTCGGTGGCGTCGCAGAATATCGTTGCCCTGTGCGATGTCGATCAGGATCGTGCGGCGGGGATGTTCAATAAGTTTCCGAAAGCCAAACAGTTCATCGATTATCGCATCATGCTGCAGGAGATGGATTCGCAGATTGATGCTGTGATTGTCGGCACGCCCGATCATCATCACTTTCCTGCCTCAATGGCGGCGATTCGACTTGGGAAGCATGTGTACTGCGAAAAGCCGCTGACGCATTCGGTCTGGGAAGCGAGGGAACTCACGCTGGCGGCTCGCAAGGCCGGTGTGGCGACGCAGATGGGCAATCAGGCTCAGGCGACTGAACAGACTCGCATCGTTCAGGAATTCGTAATGGATAACGCCATCGGCCAGATTCGCGAGGCGCATATCTGGACCGATCGGCCTTCACGAGGACTCTTCGACGAATACTGGCCACAGGGTGTGGCGCGTCCGACCGACGAACCAGCGATCCCCGGCACGCTGGCGTGGGACCTGTGGCTGGGTCCGGCTCCGGAACGACCGTACCATTCCGCCTATCTGCCTGCCAAATGGCGCGGCTGGTGGGATTTCGGAACGGGGGCACTCGGCGATATCGCCTGCCATTATTTCGATCCGGTTTTCCGGGCTTTGAAGCTGGGAGCGCCGACCAGCGTTGAAGCTTCTTCGACACGCGTGAACACAGAAACGTATCCCGTCGGTTCGATGATCACGTTTCATTTCCCGGCGCGGGGCGATATGGCTCCGGTGAAACTTGTGTGGTACGACGGTGGCTTAAGGCCACCTCGACCTGCGGCGATCAAGCAGGGTGGCGAAATGGGCACGAACGGACTGCTGTTGATCGGCGACGAGGATGCGGTACTGATGTCCGACTGGAACAGCTGGCGGATGTATCCCGAGGAACGCGCGAAGCAATACGGGACGCCTCCCACGAAGCTTGCTCGATCGCCAGGACATCACCAGGAATGGATCGACGCCTGCAAAGGGGGACCGGTCGCCGGTTCGAATTTCGACTGGGCTGGCCCGATGACGGAGACCATTCTGCTGGGCAACGTGGCTCTGCGTTCGCAGCTTCGCGAAGATCTGACGAAGACGAAGCTGGAATGGGATGCCGCCAGGCTGGCTTTCACGAATCATGATGCGGCGAATCAGTTTCTGCGACGGGAGTATCGCCCGGGTTGGAATCCCTGAGAATCCCCTCATTTCCAGGTTCCAGCCTGTTAACGAGGAGCAAAAAGAACGATGGTTTGCTGCTCGCCCTCCGAAATCACGAGCCCGCTTAGAGCGACGAACGTTTAAAAGTCCAAACAGGAACATCGGGGCGACTGTCGTCCGAAACTACGATGTGATCGTGATCGATGAGACGAATGGTCGTGTGTTTTGCGACCAACTCGGATTTCTCCGGCTGAATAACAACGGTATCTGCTGCCTGAGACAGTACCCGATACGTTTGGCGGATAATTCCGCTTGGAGTGTGAATCGTTATGGTGTCACTAGTGAATACGTATTTGATTGATGACATCAATCCGAAAGCACTCTCACAGCGTTTCACCGCGTCGTCATGCCTATATCCACGCGACTTCAGCAATTCGATCTGCTGTTGAAATTCTGAAGTCTTGCGAAGAGCCTCTGGATCAAAGTCCCACTCTCCAACCGGCACCTCTGCACGCGGGATCAGCAGATTTTGGTCGCTGACGGGCAGCACCAAATCCGTTTCGGAGTGAAGACGAGCATCTGAATCACTATCCACTTGCGACGCACTTTCCTTTCCGCCAGACATCTCGTCATTGCAACCGACGACCAGCGAGGTCGCCAGAAAACAGGCGATCGTTTGACAGCAGATTCTGGCGCCTTGCGGTGTTCTCGTCATGGTTTGTGTCTCCGGCTAGTGCTCAAACTCTGTTACTTCGACAATCGATCCAGCACGTTGCGTGTAATTTTTACCACCGCAGGATCGTTGCCGCGCAGTCCGTGAGCCCAGTCGGTCGAGCCAGCCGTGACGACCGTACCTCCCTGAGTGTACATTCCCAGCACGGCGGCACCGACGCGGTCACTGGGAAAGCGGTCGTACCATAAGCAGTCATCCGGTGCCCACTTCGCGGGGCAGGAACCGAGGATCGTGAATGACTCAGGCGTGCCGTCGCTATGCGTTGGTGACGGCAAGCCGTCTGTCCATGTCATTTCGCAGCCGTCGCATTCGTAGCCGACAATGGTGTCGTTGCCGCCGAAACGGTCGTCGCGTTTGAGGTTCGTGCCTTCAAAGAGCCAATGTTCAGGGCGATGCACGATGAACGACGCCGGGCCATCCATGAATTGTCCGTGGCTGCGATGGTAGCCGCCCCACAGAAACCCGACACCCGTCAACTGGTTCTCCGGTCGCTCGACCAGATTATGACTCCAGGTCGTGCTGAGCAGTTTATGATCGCCTTTGCGATACAGCGGGTCCACGTTGTACCACTGTTTCCAGCATGTCAGTGAACGTCCATTGTCCTCGCTGCGCACCTGCCAGCAGCATGTGTTGCCGCTGAAGAACGCGACGTTGCCGCCGTCCGCGATGTACTTTTCGAGGTTGTCCCGCATCGGGGCCGACCAGTACTCGTCGTGGCCGACACTCAAAACAAGGCGATAGTGTTTCAGGATCTCCGGATGAAATTCGAGATCGCTGTTGACGGCGTAGTCGATCACGTAGCCGTTGGTTTCGGCCCATTTGACGAAGGGCAATTCCCAGTTCGAATACTGTGACTGCAGCGGGCGATCGAACGACACGCGATGTCCCTGCAGACCGTCTCGGTCGTGATAGGCGTAAAGACTGTGGCCGCCCCAGTTCGTATAGGCATTCCAGGTATTGGTTGAGAGCTGCAGCAGAATCTTCGTGTTCTTTCCAGGCTCAGCGGATCGCACGACAAACTGCACGGTGCTGCGGGCTTCCTTGTCGTCATGCTTTAGAATCAGCGTGGCCACATAGCAGCCGCTCTTCCAGTCGTTCGGGATGGTCATCGTGAATGCTGCTGGCCAGTTGCATCCGTGCGACGAGGCACGATCGGGAATCGGATGAGTGGCACAGGCGATGTCCGCTTTTTCGAACACCGTTTCGTTAGCGCCGCCCTGCCGTTCGATGACCATTCGGACGCTGGTTCCACTGCTCGACAGATGGAACGAAATCTCTTCACCCGGTACACAGCTAAGTTTGTTGGCATAGCCGAGCACAAACGGTGCGGCGGGCTGTTGCTGATCGGCCAGCGTTGGAATGCTTGTCATTAAGGTGAGCAGGATCCAGGAGCATAATGATCGCATGGGATTCTTTCTTTGAAGCCATTGCGGCAGGACAGTCTGCATTTCAGCCTGAGTTGGAAAGTGCTGACGCTACCGAATTCTATGTGTCGTGATTTTCAAAACCGTCAATGATTTTGAATAGTCTTTTAGATTCTTTTTTTCAACAACTGCGCATTTTTCACGCATCTCTTCGACCGTTGTTCTTTCGGATTTTGGATTTGCCGCGCCGGGATCTGTCTTCAGGCCCAACGGGCTGGTCCTATGTCAGCCTGGGGCAACGCCCCAGGTTTCGTTCAAATCAATCTTCGCATAGCCCCAACGGGGCGA
>JAYTAK010001004.1:0-15752 GCA_043737515.1 Candidatus Kuenenia sp.
TGACCGCAAACCTCATGACCACTTTAAGGATGGCGAGTGGAACGCTTACCGCATCGTGGCGAAGGGAAACAGGATTCAGACATGGATCAATGATCATCAAATCTCGGATCTGACCCACGAAGAACGCTACCAGTCTCATCCCAAAGGATTCATCGGCCTGCAGGTTCATGGCATCGGTGCCGGTCAAGGACCCTACGAAGTTCGCTGGCGCAACCTGAAGCTTCGCGAATTGACGAAGTGATCGGTTCGTCGGTCCAGTGTTTCCGGCTATTTTGTTCATTCGGTTGTCCCAATTCGGTTGTCCATTTCATGCAACGCAGGGAGACAACCGAATGTGGGACAACCGAATGAATCGCACGAAAATAAGCAGCGGACAGCCTGTACGCCCCCTTGGATCTGTCGCTCTCCAGAATCTCAAAAATGTGTCATTCGTGGCCGCGTGAAGTATACAATCGATCACGCTGGGTGAGCGATTCCGTGCGGACTGTCGCTGAGTCAGGCGAAAGGTGGATCGCCATACGCGGGCGATTCACCCCTCAGCATCTGCACCGGGGCGAGTCTTTTTTCGCAGTTGGGCAGCCCGGCGAAAGTCGGAGAAGACATGCGCCGCCGTCAACGAGGCCTCCATGGACAGTTCTTCGACTCGACTGCGAAAATAGGCCAGTGCTCCGGTGGCTGGAATCGCAACCGCCAGTCCCTGCAACGTAGTGACGAGAGCTTTGTAGACACCGGGTGCCAGTTCCGAAATCTGCGGGTTGGCTTTCGTTTCAAATTCCATGAATGCCAGAATCATGCCCCAGACGGTACCCATCAGGCCCAGCATCGGAGCGAGCGTGCTGATCACTGAGAGATGTTCGATGCGACGGTAGCTGCGTGCCGATTGTTCGGCGGCAGCGTCTTCCATTGCTTTCTCGATGGCGGTGTAACCCAACTGACTCTCCTGCAACCCCGCAAATAAAACTCGCCCCATAAACCCGGGTTGCTTTTCACACAACTTCGTTGCTTCGGGCAATTTGCGGTCCGCCAGGAGCTTGTGGACCTCTTCGGCAAGCCCAGGTGTGATGAACGTAGTGCGGCGAATGGTGAGAAGATAATCGACAATCAGAGCGACCATCAGGAAGCTGAGAAACATGATGACGTAGCCAATCATGCCCCCGGCGGCGAGCAGTTCACGCGGACTCAGGAATTTCTGGGCCGTGACAGCCGACTTTACTGATGACTCGTCTGCCAGGACGAGGGTCGGCAGACTAACGCACAAACAGATTGTGAGGCACACAAATCCTGTTTTTGCCAGTTTTTCCGGGCGACACTGTTTGATCCGCCTGAATTGCATCAGGAGATTGAATCCGGCGTCGGAGACACGGTGCATAATCAGCCGAAGTTGTTGGATCCATGAGAATTGCATCAGGACAATCCGTTGCCGCAGAAATCCGCTAAACAGTACGTCGGTGCATTGCCGAACCGTGATTGTAGTTGGATTGCGGATTCCTGCCCAGATTTGCCCGGAGGAACTTTTTCAGGTAGATCTGAATCCGGCAATAAAGCCCGGGAAGATGCGTTTCCGAATAGAAACCACGCTCTGGAGAGCACAAGATATCCGGGCGGTGCCATTTTCGTGCTGGAAAGTCAGCACAAGCCCTCCAGTTCAGGTTATTGATTTTTACATGACCAGCAAGCAAGTCTTTGAATTTGAACCGACGGCAGACGTCCTGATCGTGACTCCAAACGGTCCCTTCATGGAATTTCGTGACGACGATATCCGCAATGCCTACAACGAATCGTACAGGCTGTTGAGCGAACCGGGAATCCGGCACTTGCTGATGGATTTTTCCAGACTGGACTATTTTGGTTCGACCTTTGTCGGGATTCTTTATCGACTTGCCAGGAAAGCCCGGACTAAGAATGGCGACGCTGCACTGTGCCACCTGTCTGGCAATATGAAAGACATGCTCAAGTCACTGATGCTGCTGGAAAACCCAAAGATTGACTTCTCATTCACCCCTCATGTCACCCGCGAAGCCGCACTTCAGCATTTGGCAGAAAAGAGCAAGTTCGTTAAAGCCCCATAGCAGAATCCCTGGATATCTTGCGATGAAACGCCCCGGCAGTTACAGTTCCGGCGTGGAAGGTCCAAACAAACCACTCATCGCCGCCGTAGCTCAGTTGGCAGAGCGACGCTTTCGTAACTCTTCCGCCGTTTCTGCTAGCTCGCTTGAATCCGTTGGAAATGTAGGCTTTTACCGCCTCAAACGTCAAAACGGCCTTTTGCCGGAAACGTTTACTTACACGGCGTAACGTTGGGCTCGGGTAGTCCGAACTACCGGCCATCGTCGATCGTGCCTGGCACGTCGGTAGGCTTCGGCGGGGTATCAGTCACGGCTCAATGACACGGAAGACAAGCATCAAGATCAAAACGAACACGGCTAGCGCAGGTACCATCACGATTACGACGATGAAACACCCAAGTTTTTCATAGAAATCATTCTCTTCTTTCGTCCTTCTCCCCATCCTGTTACTCCTATAACCGGTCGCATTTTCGATCCCTCCACCGTACGCACGAAATTCGGGGCCTTCCCGGTGGTGTTATTCGGTCGGTTTCGTCTTTAGCGAATCCACATCGATTACTTCTACTAAGAGAACCGACTTACTGGCTCCTAGCACCGTTGTGTAATTCTTCGTTCCTGAGACGTGGAGAAACTTGCCTCTGAGGTTGATCGCTTTTCCATCTACGATTCCTTCGGTAGATTCCATCTGAAGCATGTAGATTGGAGCGTTTGGTTCGTTGTCAGCACATACGAGAAGATGATGTTCATCCACGACTTGATGTACATTGGGAGTTTCGCCATTCATACCGTAATTACCAATTTCCCAGTTTGCTGAATTCCTATCACATCCACCCCCACTCAAATATGGATCGTCGTTTCTTTCGAGTTTTTTCAGAGTTTCTTTTTGTCTTCTCAATTCTTTGGTGTTGCGTTGTCGAGCGGCTGATTTAAGGCGGCCTTTTGTGTTCTCTACCTCCTGCGTCCATGCAGTTATGAACTTCGATCGCCAAGGTTCTTCAAATACGTCATAGACAGCTGCACCTACTATAGGCTTTGGCTTTACGACCTTTGTCTTCGGTTTTGCATCCTGCGTTTTCGTCTCTGTTTTGGTTTCCGGTTCATCCTCTTGAGCTGGCAACTGTAACACCGAGAAGGAGAACAGAATTGTCGCAATGCAGATCAGTACTTTCATCGTTCGCTCGATTCTCTGAAGCCATGTTGGAATCGGTAAGGCAATTCAGGATCTTCCAAAGTTTTCAATGTTCTGTCAACGCGATGGGTGGCGTTATTCGGTCGAAGAAGGCCGGGACTCTCGATGGAATCCCGGCCACTTGATTTAGCTACGCTGCTTCGAAGTCGATTCTCGGTGGATGGAGGCCCTGAAGCCAAACACTGAACGATTCCCGCTGTTCTTCAGGGGAAAGTATACGCCACTCTTGAAAGAGTGATCCTAGTCGTTCTCGAACCACCGACTTTACATAGTCTTTGTCGTCCTCTCCCGGTTCTTGGCCGTCCGGGCCTGTGACTTCGAGGTCCGCATCCCAAAGTTGCAGCCACTCTCCGGATGACCCCGGAGGAATTTCAGAATCCGGCGGAAATGAGGCACGCCAGACTCGTAACGCTCGGAATGCGAGCCTTTGCACTTCGTCCCCTGAATCGTCAGGAATTTCATTGTCTATGCACTTTATTGATTGCAGCAACGGAAGAAGTTTGCTTTCATCGCCGCAAGCGAAGAAGTGACTGACATTTCTCAACGCATTGAGCCAGTTCTGGTGAAGCTCTTCGTCTTCTTCCGAGTACCAAATGTCTTCTTCTTCGAACTGGCGGACAGTGCAGAGACATTCAGTGACCATTGCCGCAGCTACGTTTGTCATTCCACGGCTTACCAGCCAATCGAAAATCTCTTTACCCTTCGTAGCATCCTCATCAGTCCAACTCATTTTTCGATTCCTTTTGAAAACCCATCCAGTAGCGTTCCGTGCAGAAAGTTGCGTCCAGCGGGCGATGTTGTATTTGAAATCGAAAAAGCTCTGTGCAGAAAACCTGGAGAATATAGCCTATACGGTTAAATTTGTTTCTCATTGGCGCGAAGATTGCACGGCAGCGGAAAGAAAGGAGCGAAGGCCGTGGAGGAGGAGACGAACCCCACGACCTTCGTCAACGCCCAGCGTCGAACACCCCACCCCGAGGTGCCCCCTTTTTTACCAGACCATCTTCGGAGGAATCAGCGGATGGCCTTTCGGTTTGGAATTCTCTACTCCAACTCCGCAACCGTCTTTGATTGAACAAGCCCCAAGCTGATCCGGCAGAATTGCTAGATGATCAGGTGTGAAGTTTGTTGCAATATGCGTGTACGGCTTCCCGTGATGGTGAGAGCCATTCCGAACTGGAATCGTGTCCGTGAAGAGTCCCGTCGATAGCTCGATCTGGTCCCCACGTTGCAGAGCGTGGAGAACCCGACGATCAACTCGGCGAGTCCGTTCGATATCGAACCACCCTTCCGCAACCAGTTTGCCATTCGAAGCAATTCGGGATCGCCTGACAATTCCGATTCCCTGAGCATTCAGGACTTCGGAGCTTCGAGCAGAGACTGGACTACCATTTCGAATCGGGTGGTAGACCACGAGTGGCATACCATTCCAAGCCGCATAGTTCGCCGCAATCTCTTGCGGAGAGTAGTACAACGATCCGCGTGATCCCGATAAAACGCCAGGGACAATCATCGTCACTGGTACAACGTAATGTTCCCGCCCATTCAGCATTTGCGTGGGCCAGGCACGGTGCCGATTGGCAGTTACGTGTCGCGATAGATGGATCATCGCTTTGCCCTTTCTTGTTCTGCACGTCTGCGACTCTCGTTGATGATGACTTCCATCGTGTTCGGAGGTAACAACAGCCCCGGAGCAATCTTCAGCGAAGTCTCCCCCGCGAAAGAAGAATCATTGAAATCGTTCGTGGTGATCGGAATCAGAGGGAACGAGTTCCTCCGTCTCTGAACCCGTGTGGGTTCGTTGATGACGAGCGTCCGGCGATTTGGTCGTTTTGACATAGTACTGGTCCTTTCAAGAATGTGACGGTCAGATAGAGATTTGAGATGCTTCCAAGGCGAGTTGCTGAACTTGTTGTTTTTGTTCCTGTTTAATTGCGTCTACAATCCGTTGTTGGATCGTGTCGCGTGATTCTGTAGCCGGGTCCGATTTGATGTTCTGGATTTGCTCCCGCAGTCGAAATATCCGACCTTGCCCCTGCTTCAGACTATCGACGGCATCTAATGGAGGCCCCACCACATTCGGGTAACGCAATTTCATCGCGGTTTGTTCGCTGACGTACGTCTGAAAGTCATTGAACTCAGCCGTTTCCCTCTTCAGTCGATGCTCCAGAAATTCAAGCTCTAACTTTCGGAGTTCGACTGGATCTGTCGGAGGATCGATATGATTGAATTCATTGGATTGGCCTCCATTTCGAAAGAGGTAGCGGTTGTGGACGAATTCGTGACCACATCCCATGCGACTTTGAAACTCAGCAAACGATTCATGAAACGGCATTGAAATTCTCCTGTTAAAAGAAATCGGAACGGACGGAAATCATCAACTGACGGATCGCCTCTTGGTGATCAGTGGCTTCGTAATATGCAGCATCTCGTACCGGCTCGGCTGGTGTTCGATTGAGTCGTTGAAGTTCCCGCAGGAACGGCGAACCTTGTTGGCCGTCTCTACTCGGTTCGCCTGAGTAAGCCCCAACGAAACGAGATGGCACTCCAAGATGTTCAACTGCGATTGGCAGCGCAACCGCAAGACTTGTGGCAAGGTCGGCGTGTCCCGTATCGTCTCGGGTTGCTGAGAGCCGGTAGCCGTATGACTTCTCTTCAATCGTGAGACGGCGAAGGTCTGCAATCAGTTGAGGGCAGTCGAACAACTCAATGCGCCGGGAGCGGAAGACATCGAGCAACGTAGATGCCATGAGATTGAGAGCGGCACCGGTGAAGGGAACTTCCTTGAGTCGGACGCCTTGCAGTTCGAGTCTCTGCGCCATTAACGCGGCCTGATAAGGGTCGTATCCGCACGTTCTCAGGCTGAATCGTTTGTTCGCGTCGAGGATGGCTCGCTCAACGGCCATCAGATCAACCTTTCCGGTTTCTGGATCGGGTGACCAGCTTTGAGCATGCGCCAACCGGAGTCGAAGTGTCTTTTGGTTCCCACCGATCACAATCAACGCTGAGTGGTCGTGTTTGATTCCAAGATCAAGTCCACCGACATAGAACCATTCAGGGGAGGGAGTGACAACCGGCTTGAGAAGTGGATTGATTGCGGATTGAATGTCTTCCTGATCGAGCGCATCCCCGGCACCGCTCGCCCAAACACCCCACCAGAGACGCATGTAGCGGGCATGACTGTTTCGGCGTTTGGCTTCGTCCATCTCGGCATCGTCAAGCCACGGCGACGGTCGGCTGTAGATGTGCGTCTTCCATCGCGGGGAATCAAGGGCAATCCCTCGCCACCGTTCCTGCCACGTACCTTGGAACCCGGAATTCGTCGCGATGACAGCGAGTCCGTGCGGAACCTTGGCGGCGTTGTCCATCAAGTTTTCGGCGAATTCCTGCTTCGTGACGTGCGACAATTCGTTGAGAATCAAAACGTCAGGACGGGCACCGTGAGAACCGGCAACGTCCGCTGCGATGATTTCGCATTCGGAACCGTTCGCTTTACAGATTATTTTCATTGACTGGAGTTGGATGCGACCGGCGAGCCACTCATTCAATCGTAGAATATCTTTGGCAGCTTTTCGGAGTTCGTCGGCCTGATCCATATCCGCCGCACCGACCTGACAAGTCAACGGGCGTTTGGAGAATGCAAGTAGCCAAAGCAAGCAGACGGCAAGGTCAGAGTCTTTTGATGCGCCTTTCGTAGCCTCCCACCAGTGCCGACCGAATTCGGGTTTGTCACCCTGAGCGATTGAGATCAAAGCGGGATTGATTCCGGCGAATCGTTCCTGCTGGAAGTCGCCCATGACATCGCCGAACCGGACGGTTCCATGCGCTGACGGAATTATCAATGCCGCTTGGAATGCTGCGGGATCGGTTGCGAATGCTCGAATATCAACAGCCATTATTCGATTCTCCTTGGAGCAACGTCGATCAGAGCCCACGCGTCAACGACCTTGTTCCGATTCAATCCCAGATTGGCGAGAGCCTTATCCCGCTCTGTACTGGCCTTGGCGATTTCCCGGCTAAATGACATCGATTCCATAGGCTTCAGCTTGTCGCCTGCCTTGTTTAGCCAGCGAAGGGCCAACGCTCCATGCCGCTCCCATTTAAGGGCGGTTTGAATAGCCGCAGCGTCTAGCAGGCTTATCGATCCCTTGTTTTCAAGGACGATATCCTCCAACTGGCGGCGGAAAGAGTTGAGGGCGTTCTCGATGTATTGGCAACCTTGCGGGAGCTTGCCAGCGGTTAATCCGTGGCGCATATGGTTGCGATTACCCCGCTGTCCGCCCACCTTTGCGGGTTCGTCGGTAGCGGGTTCGGCTTCGTAGGGTTCGTTCATAGGGGTTTCGCCTCAAAAATGGTCGTTTTACTACTGGTCTTCACACAAAATAGTAGTATGGAAACCAACTAACACACTGTTTCGCTAGACTTATGTTTCAAGAACTACGGTTTCTTAGGGCGTATCTCGCCTTCAGACAGGGGGTTTCGAAGCCCGGCTATTCTTTCCACGCAACCGGGTGGGGATTCAGGATAGAACTTTTCGTTGATTCGTTAGATTTCCCATTTCTACCTGCGCTTCCGACGTTCACGTTTTTCAGTCCGGCAGATATCTTTCAACAACCATTCGATGGCTCTTAGGTTCGCCAGCGTTACTCGCAAGTCTTCAAAGTCGATCGGATCAAATCCTTCACGCATGAACTCTTCACAACGTTCAATCATGATTTCAAAATCTGCGATATGCTTCCTGACTTCTTTCAACATCGTTTTGAATGCGTTCATTCAGCCACTCCTAATGCTCTGCCTAGTCCAATCATAGCTTCTCGTTGAGTGTAGTAATCCTCACCAGACTCATACTCATCGACGGTCGAAGATATGCACCACCCGTAATATCGGTGTTGATCCCTCGGACCCTTCTGTTTGAACACCGTCACTCGACGACCGTTATAGATTCGCGTCAGATTCCCATGTTTCGCTCGTTGCCAATTCTTTAGCCTTACAAATTCACGCCATCGCTTTGTAGCTTCGTTCACTTCTTGTTTGGTTGACATTTCTGTTTTCCTTTCTTGATGTTGGCCTTTACCTTGGCAACGTTTGCTTTGATTCTCGCCTGTCGTTCGGTCTCGACCTTCTCCAACTCAGTTTCCATATGTCGCCGTTGGGACAGACTCAACGGTCGAAGGCCGCGAGCAACTCGACACTCGTCACCGCAGAGCGGGTCATCGCATTCGAGAACATGGCTTTGCAGAATCTCATCCATATCTGCCTGAAACTCCCGGTCATACTCGATGACATCCTCAACCGTGATTCCGGCTGCTTTGCATCGTGCAGCGACATCAGGCAAAAATTCGAAACCGTCGTTATCCCGACAGTGGGCCCATATCAACGCGATGGAAACTTGGTCATCGTCCCGACGTGTTCGGCGTTTTGTGCCCCCCATCGGGAAAGAAGATTCCATGGCTATTCGTTCCTTCTCCAGTTGGCTGAGGATGTGTAATTGTTCTGGGTAGTTCGCATAACGATTGAAGTGCCGGATAATGTCACACTCATCACCGCTCCAGTTGCATTTGTGACACTTAAATCGGTCCTTGAAGGATTCGTGCGGTGTGCGCATTTCTAGCCGTGGTCTGCTACCTTCGTGTAGCGGGCAATACCACGTGAGATTCGAGACTGGTGGACCGAGGTATTTTCTGAGGATGTATTCAAGATTCGTCATTAGATTTCCTTTCGTAAAGTTCGCGGAACGGAACGCCCATCCCACACATTTCGAGGCCCCTAGCACGCTCACTACGGGCTTCCGATCAAAAAGTAGAGTAAAACCCCGTCTCACCGTCCGGAGCGAGTCTTGATGCCGCCTCCAAGAAATCGGCGAGACGAGGGAAGACGCCGGGGTTTTCATTAACGCCTTAACGTCTTAACGCCTTAGTTTCTTTCAGTAAGAAGGTATGAAGTAATATATTCAATATGTATTAATCTACAGGTTCAAATCAAGACGTTAAGGCGTTAAGACGTCGCCGTTTACCCCGGCGTCTTGCCATCATTTTCATTCCCGAGGGAGCGGAAGCCGCCATTCCCAGCCAGCTTTGATTTTTCGAACGTTGTCTGGCTTCGTGATCCCAAGATTGTTTCGTGCCCGCCGCACCGCCGTTTCGGAAAAGCCGTCATCCTCCGCGTTGTCTGTGAGAGTCTTTGCGGAGATCCATTTGCCCGGTGCCATGTTTTTCTGTAGCCAGTCTTCTGCTTTATCACGTTGCGTTTCAGTTCGCGGTACTGACGGTGCAATCGATGAGAATTCGAGTCCTGACGCACCGATCCGCATACCGAACGGTTTGGGTTTATTCTCAAAGTGATCTTTCATGATCTTGAGCTTGAGCCATTCGCTGTTTGGATCGGGTTTTTCGATTCCGATCATTGACCGGATTTGCGCAGCAATTGCGTTACTGCCGCGACAACAGTTCATGGTCAACTCCTCACCAAACCCGAGCTTTCGCGAATGATGGATCAGGATGATCGCCGCGTTCGTTCGTTCGCTAATCGCTGAGATCTCCTTTAGCACCTGTCCGACTTTACTATTGTTCTCGTCGAGACCGTGAGCACCGCGAAGCGAGTCAATGACGACCAATCTGACTTCGTAGTCACTTATGATTTTTTCAATCATCGCCAAGTCTTCGTCACTGTCTAAAGAGATTGGACGAAGCGGATCATCTACCGGCGCAGGTACTAGGATTCGCTTGGGAGGCAGGTCCCATTTTTTCATTCGCCCTACGGTGATTCCGCTACCGCATTCAGTATCGCACCACAGAACATATCCGGGTTTCTTCGGTCCTGGTGAGCCGTCGAAAAACTTTGCGCCGGTTGTTATCGACTTGACGGGACCACCGAATACAAAAGCACTCTTACCGACTCCCGGTTCAGCAAGGACAATGGTGACCATGCCGTATGGAATCGAGCCGTTTACCATCCATTCCACGTCGCCTGTGATATCGGCCACATCTCCCATGTCGGCGACTTTGATCTTCTCTTCCTCGACATCAGCGATCCTGCGTGAACCAATCACGACGTTGTCTGAATCGCCCTTCTTCGAATCCAGAGCCTTGTTTACAACTGCTGCCAGTGTTGGCTGTCTCTTCTTTGGGGGCATTGGTCTCTACTTGTAGAACAGGGTTGGGGTGGCGGTTGATTTACGTCGTGGTGTTTGTGGCTGAGGTGGTGCCTTCGTTCGTCGCAACTCGAACTGCTCTAGGGCGTCTTGGGTGACTCGCCATTGAGGCTTGCCCCCGTTCCGCTTGGCGACGTTGATAGCGGTCAAGTCGCCCTGACGAATCCATTGCAAGCAGGAGTGCTCGCCGACGGCATACCTCGCCATCAGGTCTTTAATTGAGTACGTTTTTTCCACAGATCTTTCCTTTCCAAATTCGAGTTGCGATTAGTTCCGGCCTACAAACTTTTCCACAAACGTAAATCGGTTCGTAAGGGGCGTAAGCGAGGGCGGGAGCGATTTGCGCAATAAAAAAGCGGTGTACGCCGCTAAGACGCCACCGCTAAAAAATTTTGAATTTCGTAAGTCGCCCGTAAGCAACTATCGCTATTGAGGTCTTCGTCGGTCATCAACGAATTTCTCGTCGATGCGGTTTTCGGCCTCCTTCTTCGCCTTCTTGGCTTCCTTGTCCATCTCAGTCAGAATCTGGGTGATTCTTTGGCCTGAAACGCCGAGCAAATCGCCCATGTCAACATTTGAATAACCACAGAACTTTTTGTCTGTAGAACGCAACTCAATCAACTTTTCTTTAGTGCTCATCTGGTGATTGTTGATTATCGCCACGACGATTGGGTCGAGTGTTTTGAGGATTCCTTTCACACCGGCCCCCGCCTCTTTCTTTGCAAGACTCGCGTTTTTCTCCAGAGTTTCACGTATGGCTTTAAGGTCAGCACGGGCATCGGCCTCTTCTTGTGCCTTGCGTTCTGCTTCAGCTTGGACATGACGAGCGGCCATGACACGATTGTACCGTTCCGACAGCCGATCGAATTCGCCCTTGAACGAGTCAAGTTCGTAGGCACATTCGGTCATGAACTTCTGAATCGCGGCTTTGGCATTCATCAAATCGATGAGATCTTCTTCGTTCAGATCCTTAAAGCAGGGCATCTCAGTGACGAATTGTATTGAACTAAATTTCCTCGTTTGCGCCGTCAGCCGTGGGTCGTCGTCTCGCAGAAATTCCAACGCTCTGATTGTCTCCTCGGACGGTAAAGGGGCTCGCGGTGGGCGTCCGTCATAACGCGGGTCACTTGGAATACTACTAGGGATTTCGTTCCCTTTGTTCTGATGGATTTTTATGTATGTGATTCTCATGCTGCACCGCCTTTCGCTTTTTCCACCCAAGGGAGACCCAACCAGGTTCTGACGCATTCTACCACAGTTTGCAATCTGTCGTCGTCAATTCGTTCGACGTATCTCGCATCGATTGACGCATCAGTATGCCCCATGATCAGCCGAATCGCCGTCTGATCCCTTACGGCATCTGCGACGGTACGGAATGAGTGGCGAAGGGAATAGAACCCCACTCCCCCTCTGTTCATGTCACATTTTTTTAGTAACTTGCCGAATTCCAGCGTCACCGAGTTGATGGCGGCCTGCTTGCCGTCGTCCCTGACTCGAACCCAAGGATTGCCGAATCTCGTCAGAAAGACGAGTCCTTTGTCGCGTGGATTCTCTGGAGCAGGCCGAATGGCTAATGCCGCCCGAATTGCAACAACCGTTTCCGGCCATAACGGCGCACGTCGGGCAATGCCGGTCTTCGGACGATCGAATCGAACCCAGCCGCCGTCAAGATCGAGGGCTTTCTGCGGTAATGCGGCACAATCGCTATTGCCAAAACCGCAATTGATTCCGAGCAGAATCATGGCTTTGAGTTGCGGCAATGCGGCATCGTACAGAGTCCGAATCTCTTCTGCGGAAAACAACTTATCCTCCGAGTTGCTCCGATGCTTGCGCATTACGGCCTGAGAGGGCTTCTTGAAGTTTGGCCCAAATCGAACTGGCCGATCCATCAACCCGGACTCATAGGCCCATTTGAAAATCGTCCGCGTTTTCTGAACCGCATCCGCAAGCCGATACGGTCCCCACGTCTTCGCAACGTCCGCTCTCAGCTTTTCGAAGTCGTCGGAAGCCAAGTCCTCAACCAGTCGATTCGAACCGAACGTCGCAATCAGTCGATCGCAAGTTTTGTAATACTCGTGAAATGTCCGCTTTGCCAATTCTCCGGAATCGACCATGCGCTGTTTTGAGATCAAAAACCCGTTGCACAAGTCTTTGACCAGAAATCCGCCCGATGTCGAACGGGGGATTCGTCCAGCATGGAGTGCTTCGGCTTGCGCTTTGTAGATCGAAAGGGCCTCTTCCCAGCCGTCACCGGGGATTCGCTCCATCATCCCGTCAACCGTTTTTCCCCATCTGCCGAAGTAGTGGAGTTTGCCGCGAATCTTCTTCATCCACTTGCCGCCATTGTGTGGCGTTAATGGGAAGCCGGGATACGGTTTCGGCGGTTTACAGTTCGTACCTTTGCCAACAGATTTTTTTGTGGTACATTTCTTCATCGGTTCTACTCTCTTCTTCTCGGGGGGTTTAGTCCGAAACGTTCCGATCGGTGTCAGCCGGTCGGGACATTTAGTGAACGGATGTCCACTAGAAGTAGTATAGAGAGTAGTTCGGAAAATAGGTAGCTTTTTCCCGGATTACATGAAAACCCCGTGTTTTATGGGGAATGCCGCCGTAGCTCAGTTGGCAGAGCGACGCTTTCGTAAAGCGTAGGTCGAAGGTTCAAGTCCTTTCGGCGGCTTTTCAAAAAGCCAGTAAAAATCAGGGGAAACCGGGTCAAACTGGTTTCCCCTGTTTCGTTTGAATCGGCATTGTCACCTCTTTTGTCACCTCAGACGTTGAATTCGAATTCCCGTGCTTTTTCAAGTGCCGTCTGACTTCGGACATCGTGTCTTTCGCCGTGATGCTGACGTAGAAGTTCATTGTGGTCTCGATGCTGGCGTGCCGCATGAGTTCCTTCAGAAGTCCCGGAGGAACAATTTTCGCCCAACGGGTACCGAATGCCCGGCGGAGGTCGTGAGCGCTGGCAAACTTCTCTACCCCGTCTTTGTCATCGACTTTGACGCCAGCACGAGCCCCAACATCCACAATCCAACTGCTGACCGTATCAACCCGGCGCGACACCTCTTGTCGATGCCTGGCGTCGAATACGAAGCCCTCGCGTTGATCGTCCGGCGTTTCCTTCAGAAAGTCCGCAAAGTCATCGACCAACGGATACACGAGCGCCTGACCGCTTTTCTGGTTGTCGCCGTCGATCATCAGGCAAACATCGCCGTCCGGATCGACGTTGACGCGAATTCCATCCGCCCATTGATCCCAAGTCAGGTTTAAGGCTTCCCCGAGTCTCAGGCCCGATAACCACAGTCCCCGCATCAGGTGACGCAGGCTTTCGCTGTCCGCGGCCTCAATCATCCGGTCGAATTCCTCGCCAGTGATCGGACGGCCTTTCATCAGCTTGCCGCCTTTCTTCGTCTGACGACTCTGCTTCGGGAACGTTGGGACGGCTTTAATGTAGCCCTGATCTTTTGCCCACTTTATCGCCGTCTGAAGATGCTGGAAGTATTTCCGAACAGTCGCGTTTGAGACACCGCGTTTTCTGGCGAGCGAATGGAATCGCGTGATCCACTTTTCTGTGATCCGCGCCAACGTGTCAGGGTTCATCAGTTCCTCAATGACGTTGAGACTGCCCTCGACGTTCGTGATGTATCCCTGACTGTAGTGTGTCAGGTAGTTTTCCGAGAAGTCTTCCCGGAATTGCTCCCATCGCATCAGGCCCGGCGATGCAGTGCCGCTGGCGTTGAGTACAGCTTGCCATTCGCCCGCCGCTCGCTGCGCGGCCTTCATGTTGGTCGTGCCGCTGTTCTTTTCGTGCTTCTTGCCATCGACAGGATCAGTGTAGCGCAGGCACAGGTTCTTGCGGTCTTTGCGTTTCACGACAATGACGTTGATTTCATCAGACATCGAATTCACTTCCACCAAAGTGACACACCAGAAAGAAAAGCGGGAAGCCGGTCGGTGAAACCGCTTTGTCGGGTTCGATGCCCTATCCCGCGTTGAACGCAATTCACTCTTCAATCGGCGAAGTACCAAACCAGTGCTTCAGCAATTCGACAGCGTGTTCCAGATCGTGCCGGATATCCATGATCACTTCCTTGTCTGCCTGTTCGCCAGTGATTGCGTCCAAGCGTCCCAGCGTGCCGAGCAACCCGTCAATCTGGTTCAGGGCGATGTTTCGCAGACCAATTTGACCGAGTGACAGTTTCAGCGGAGTCTGTTTTTTCTGGTTCATGGCGTTCCCTCCGCGCTGCTGCGAATCAACATTGCAGACAGTGGCATTTTCTGAATCGACGGACCATTCCACGTTACAGAATGTGCGGTCAATCCCCGTCGAACCCAGTCGGCATTCGGTCCGGTTGCCATCGGCCTGCGTGTGTCCAGGTTCCACCAACGGAAAGTACCATCGCTGAGTTCGACAATTGTGTTTGGCGTCGCCACGGCCATCAGAAGGCGAACAGGTCGAATTGAATCTTGGCTCATCGTTTGCCCCCTTCCAGTTCGGCAAACGCCTTATCAACGAACGCCAAGGCACGTTCTGCGACCTTGGCTTCTACTGGATCGTCTGACAGGGTTTCCATTCGCCTGACGGCCTTCCATGCGGCTTGTAAGTCTTCCAGCGCTCGAGTCTTCAGACTGGCGTCTGTTTCTGTTTCCGGCGGTCGTGTGAGTGTACTGCCCATGGCGCTCACCTGACCTTTCGTTCAAAGTGTGTCACGACTCGAAGTCGGAAGTACAGCAGTGACACGATTCGCGTGATTCGTCCACGTCCGCGCCTGGCCTTTCGGGACGGGTAACAAATCAGTTTTCTGAATCCCATGAGCCGATCGGATTTTTCGATGTGCATGTGCATGAGAACAACCCCTTTGGACCGGGGTACGAATCGGATGTGGCAAATCTGCCACAAGCGAAAAACCAATCAACGCGCGCAGCATCAAACGCGATACTGTGCAGGGTTCATCACTCGCGGTCGTGAGATCGACTTGCATGATGTTTTGCGAGTGGCATCAGGCAGAGTACACTGCCCGGAGCCTATCGCCTTTCTTATCCAAAGGTGACTGGTCAGTAGCGGTCATGGGGTCCAAGCCATGACCGTTACGCTTTTCAGTCTGCCAGAATTTGTTGGACCTGTCAACCATTTGCCGCAAATCAGTCTCACAGGATCACTCAGGACGGCCTGCGATTGTCCGGCCGATACTTTACACGTCCTGAAAACGTGACCATGTCACACATTGAAAAACGCCGCCGGGAAACACTCCCGACGGCCTGCTCAATCGCGAAAACGAGACGATTGTGCTTCCAGATTATGCCGCTTCTTCAAGTCGTTATTGAGCGCCATCAGTCCAGTGTTCACGGT
>JAYTAK010001005.1:0-6875 GCA_043737515.1 Candidatus Kuenenia sp.
CGGAACGGCGCTGCGCTTGGTCCGGCCTACAAACTTAACCTGGATTCTTAGTCCTGGCGACGCACTACGGAGTTTTTGCATCCGGCGTTCGAATCACCAACAACTTGTGGTTTTCAACGTCGTACTGATATTCCAGTCCGGGTTGCAGTACGGGCAGATGGATGTTGTTCTCCTTGATAATCCGCGTCATGAATTCGTCGTATGAATTCGGATAGCGACCTTCCGACGCATTGAACAGGTTGACAGCGTGCTCGATGCCCAGTGCCGCGATTTTCTGCACCGTTGGGTGATACGCTTCCAGCGGGCCCGTGATCGGGTTTGTCATCTTGACATCCGGCTTAACGACTTCGTTGTCGGCGTTGGGATCGAATTCACCGATTTTGTCGGTGGTCTTCTGTTTCGGGGCCGAGGGTGGTTCAGATTCCATACAGCCCGACAGCAGGAGTGCGGCAAGCAGGATTGCAAAGTGCTGGTACATGATGTTGTCCTTGTTCAATGTGGGGTAAGCTTCCAGCTTGCCATCGCTGTATGACAACACAGTGCTTTTCGAGAAACCTGACACGCTGGAAGCTTATCCCACATCGTAGCACGAACAACCAGCAGAATCATCATTGCCGCTGAAATCAGGCAACTGCACCTGGCGGCATCACTGTCACAGATACACATTTTGTGTGACGAAAACGCCCGGTCTATGTTTCCGAAACTCACCAATCGATTCCATGTGGTAGGTTCTCTCAGTCCCCGAGATTCCAATTGTCCGGCACAAGAGCCCCCATCATGGACCCAAGTCATCTGCAGGAACTAGTCACGCTCGAAGACAGCTACTGGTGGCACGTGGCCAAACGTCAGTTGGTGACGCGCCTGCTGCAGCGTTACTGCCCGTCTCCGGGAAGACTTGTCGAAGGCGGAATTGGTTCCGGTCGCAACCTCGTTGAGTTTTCGAAAATGGGTTACGACGTCACTGGTTTCGACCTGATGCCGGAATCCGTGCGGCATGTCCGCAATCGCGGCATCGAAGATGTGCGAGTCCATGATCTTGGTCAGCCGTGGCCAGTGGATTCTTCGTCACTGCGGGCCGTTGTGCTGCTCGATGTGCTGGAACATGTCGAAGATCCAGTCACCGTGCTGCGTCACGCTTACGCCGCGCTGGAAGAGGGCGGAGCGGTGATTGCCACTGTTCCCGCTCATCCATGGCTGTACAGTCGCTGGGACGAACAGCTTGGACATTTTCGCCGCTACACGACCCGCGAATTTCGACGTCACGCCAACGATGCCGGATTCCGCGTTTCATTCCTGAATTACTGGAACAGCTTCACCATGCCGGCCGCCGTGGCTGTGCGCGGCTGGGAGAAACTGTTCCCAAGCCGCACTCAACCCGACTTCCCGGCCGTGTCGTCGTTCACTAACCGCGCGTTGCTGACCGCAGCGGCGGCGGAACGCTGGTGTCTGACGAACTTCGGACTTCCCACCGGACTGTCACTCGCAGGAGTTCTGCAGAAATGAAACTCCAGGCGACGCGCATCACCCGTGACCGACGCACGGCGACAATTTCAGTCGTATTGCCGGTGTTCAATGAAACGGCAATTCTGCAGGAACTCAATCGTCGGATCGTCACGGTTCTTGAACGTACAACATCAAACTTTGAAGTTGTGTATGTGAACGATGGTTCGTCCGACGGCTCGCGTGAAAACCTGAGCGCACTGGCGGAACGGGATCGGCGGATCGTTGTTGTGCATCTGTCGCGCAACTTCGGACATCAGCCAGCGGTCCATGCGGGTCTGGAACACGCGACGGGCGACGTCGTGATCGTGATGGATTCCGATCTGCAGGACAATCCGGAAGCCATTCCTGCGTTCATGGATCAATGGGAACAGGGCTTCGATGTTGTGTACGCACAACGCACGAATCGCAAGGAATCACTGCCGAAACGAGCCCTCTTTTACAGCTTCTACCGGGTGCTGAATGCGATTGCAGACAGCCCGATTCCGGCGGATGCCGGTAACTTCGGATTGCTCGATCGATCGGTTGTGGATGCCGTGCTGTCGCTGCCGGAACGCGAACGATTCTTCCCGGGACTGCGAAGCTGGGCTGGCTTTCGTCAAACGGGAATTCCCGTCGAACGCGCCGCTCGGCACGACGACAACCCGCGAGTGTCTCTGCGGGGATTGTTTCGACTTGCCAAGACCGCCATTTTTTCCTTCTCGTCGTTCCCGCTGAAGTTCTTCTACGTGATTGCCGCCGTATCTGCCACCGTCTGCATGGGTACGATCGGCTACGTGTTGTGGCATCGCCTGTTTACGGGACTGGCAATTCCTGGCTGGGCATCGGTCATCATTACCGCTTCTTTTTTCGGATCACTCAACGCATTGGGAATCTCGATCCTTGGTGAATACGTCATCCGCATCTATGATCAGGTGAGGGCTCGTCCGGTATATGTGAAGGCTGAGACGCTGAATGTCGGCACCGCGCGGAACCCGCATGATCTGAACGGAACGCATTCGCCGGTCGCTGAACTGAATCGTATCGAAGATCTGCTGTCCGCGCTGCAGCGAGAATACTCAACTTCGGAAAAACTACAGGTCTGACATACCGACCATTTCAACCCGGACTTTACTGCCGGAATCTACTGAGCGACACCATGAAAATTACGATGATTGGAACCGGCTACGTGGGACTCGTGACCGGAACGTGTTTCGCAGAAAGCGGCAACGACGTGACGTGTCTGGACGTCGATAGTCGCAAAGTTCAACTGCTCAACGACGGCGGCGTGCCGATCTACGAACCGGGACTGGAAGAACTCGTCAGACGCAACGCTGCCGCTGATCGACTGACTTTTACCACCAGTTACGAAGAAGCCATTTCCACGGCTCAATGCGTCTTCATCTGCGTGGGAACCCCGCAGGACGATTCCGGTGCTGCCGATCTGCGATACGTACAAAGCGCGGCAGAGAGCATGGCTCCGTATCTGAACCCGAACACCGTCGTGGTCTGCAAGAGCACCGTGCCGGTGGGTACGAATCGTCGAGTCGCCGCATGGATCAAGGCGAAGACAGACACGCCGTTCAGCATTGCGTCCAACCCGGAGTTTCTCAAGGAAGGTGCGGCGATTGACGACTTTACAAAACCCGATCGTGTCGTCGTCGGTGTCGAAGATCCTGCGGCGGCAGACATTCTGCTCGAATTGTACAAACCTTTTCTACGCACCGAAAAGCCGTTCATTTCTGTCGGCATCGAAAGCGCGGAAATGATCAAGTACGCCGCCAACTGCATGTTGGCCACAAAAATCAGCTTTATCAATGAGATGGCAAATATCTGCGAATGCGTCGGGGCGGACATTAACGAAGTTCGCAAAGGAATCGGGCACGACGCCCGGATTGGGTTTTCGTTTCTGTTCCCTGGCGTTGGTTACGGCGGATCGTGCTTTCCGAAAGATGTGCGTGCCCTCGCGTCGCTGGCTTCTGAATGCGGTGTTGAACCACGCATCCTGCGAACCGTCGATGAGACGAACAACCAACAAAAGCATGTGCTCTTTAGAAAACTTCGAGACTACTTTGGCGGTGACCTGCACGGCCGGACGATTGCCGTCTGGGGGCTGAGCTTCAAGCCGCGTACAGACGACATCCGCGAGGCTCCCTCGCTGGTCCTGATTCGCAGCCTGCTGGAAGCCGGTGCGATCGTGAAAGCTCACGATCCTGTCGCTCTGGAAAATGTCCGCAAGGAACTGGGTGACACAATCACCTACTGTGACCACCACTACGACTCCTGTGACGGTGCCGACGCGATTGCCATCGTGACGGAATGGAATGAGTTCCGCAATCCTGACTTCGACTACATCAAGCTGAAGATGAAGTCACCGGTCATCTTCGATGGTCGAAATCTGTACGACCGGACAAAAATGGCCGCTCGAGGTTTTTACTACTCCGGGATTGGTCTGAGCGCATTGCCAGTTCGCAAGGGAATTGTTGCTGCAGCAGGGGACCGAGTTTGATTCCCGTTTGACGCTGCGTTATCCACTATTTTCCCCGCGGTCGGAAATGAGTCTGGCGAGCGGAGCGGCGTGAGCCCTCCGGTACCTCGTTTTTGTACCGGCAAGCTGACGCATGCCGCTCGCCAATTGTCTCACTCATGCCCCGGCGAAGTATAGTGAGACTTCGAGATCACTCGGCATTCAACTCGGCAAAGGTCTCCACTGTGCGATGGATTCGCCGCCACCAGAACCAGCGTTCAGGTTCTGAGATATCGATGCGAAATTCAGCTTCGGCGGGAAACGTCGAAAGCACTCGACGAATCAGGTCTTTTTGAAATCGATCTTCCGGATAAACCGGCGAGCCTGTTTCGGCCAGCGACCAGCGATCCAGTTTGACGACAACCCAGTCGTCCAGCGGAGCTGGCTTTGAGACGTACGGCTGAATATCTTGATCGAGATACTGGACATCGGCTTCGTGAATCTGGAGTGTCCATGTCTCCGGTCGCGTTGAATAGAGCTGCCATGCCGGCCAATTGTCGGCGATGCCGATAAGGCCCGACAGTGGAAACAACCAGACAAAGATCAGCGCAGCGCCATTAGGACCGGCGCAGAAATAACTGTCGTGGCCGACGCTGCCAGCGTCAGTTCGGATGCTGGCAGCATCCACCACGAGGCGACACTTATTGGTGCGCCAGTCCTTAGCCCGGCGCGAACCGGTCTGCGTTGATGGTAAGTCTGCCACAGTCCCTGGAAACACGAGCGGAATCAGGCACAGGAAACACACGTTCCAGATCAGGACTGCCCGGTGATGTCCCAGTCCCAGCGGCCCCAGCGCCAGCAGCAGCGATGCGTGCAGCAGCATCGCCGACAGAATGCCATAACGTCGCAGCATTGGCAGGATCAGCATGACTCCGATGCTAAGTTCGCTGAAGTTGAGTGCATGGCACAGGACTTCGCCGCTGCTTCCGTCACTGGCTTCAGAGCTGAAGTGAAACACTCGCAGTAACTGATCCACGATTGCCGCCGACATTCCCTGATGGGCCGTCGGTCCAATCCGTGAAAGCGCTGAACAGACATAGACAGACGCCAGGATCGATCGCAACAACTGCAATCCCTGTTCTGGCTTGAAGAGCGATGTTCCCAGCCCCAATAGAAACAACCAGTGCCATGCCTGGAGACGATGTTGATTGGAAATACACAGGATCAATGCTGCGGCAAGTCCCGCAATCCGCACGTTCCTGTCCCATCGCTGCTTTCCCTGTGAACCAGCGATGAGGACGCACGCAGCCAACAGCACGCAGACCACGATTCGATCGACTATGACAGGCAGCACAAGGCTGTTGATCAACGGTATTGCCGGAAACGAACTCTGGCCCCACCACAGCGGCCATGTGGCTGTCATGAGAACAAACTCAAAACTTGCCAGAATCCGCACGGCGATGCCACAACGACGCTGCCAGTCATTGGAGTCAGATGACGAAGAAGTTACAGTTTGGCGTTTGGACACAATGAGTCTTGTTCGTCTGCTTAAGGTTCACATGGTGCGAATTGACAATGGCGAGCGGCAGGGCATCAGCCCTCCGTGGCCTGCGAACCAACACACGGAGGGCTGACGCCCAGCCGCTCGCCGCTGCCTCATTTCTGGCCGCGTAAAGAATATCGTACAGCAATAAGTGAGTGGAACGGAATGCAGACAGTTTTTGTCACCGGAACTGATACGAACGTCGGCAAGACGTATGTGTGTTGTCTGCTGATTCGAAAGCTGCGGGCGGCAGCCCTTTCAGTCGGAGCTTACAAACCCGCGTGCAGTGGGGCCGAATTCGACGTCGATGGCCGTCCATTCTGGTCGGACATCGAGGCACTGCGGTCGGCTGCCGGAGGAGAACTGCCGCTCGATCTCATTTGTCCACAGCGATATCTGGCAACGGTCGCCCCGAACGTTGCCGCAGAACTGGAAGGGTCAACTGTCTCAAGTGACTTGCTGTTGAGTGGATTTGCCGCGTGGGAAAACAGAGTCGATGCACTGATCGTGGAAGGCGCGGGCGGCATCTTTTGTCCACTTTCGAATGAACTTACCGTGCTGGACCTGGCAACACAGATTCAGGCACCTGTGATTGTCGTGGCCGCAAATCGCCTGGGCGTCATCAGCCACACGCGACTTACCGTGGATCGTCTGCGTGCGAGCGGACTTGAGGTCGCCGCCGTGATCCTGAACGAAGTTCAAGCAACGGACGCTGCTGATTCTTCGCTCACAACGAACGCCAAACAATTGTCCCACTGGATTCCGAATGTCGCGATCCTGCATGTGGCGTTTCAAGGTGCGGCGATCACAATTCTCCACCACGGGCAGGCGCTGACGAATCGACTCCTGCACCAGATCGTTGAGGCATCCTGACGATTGATATTCAATGGCCCGCTTAGTTGTTGGGAATCTGCACTGCAATTAAGAGCGAGAATGCCACTTGCGTTCTATTATTAGACTTCCGTTGTAGGTAAATCCGATCGCACCATTCTGGAATCCGACGGCCCGCCAGGAGGTGTTGTTTTCTAGCCACGAAAAGGCACAAAAGACACAAAGAATCACTCATTTCATGGATCGTGTTTTACTTTCTTTGTGCTTTTTGTGTTGTTTCGTGGCTAGAAAAAAATCCAGATTGCTTGCCTAGTCGAATGAATTCCAGATGCTTCAATCCCAGTGAATAAGCGGGCCATTGTTTATATTCAAAACGGCTATGGATGAGATGTTTATCGTTTAACGGCAAGCCGCAGGCGACAGCGTCCTCGCCACGTCGCTGACGCCTCCGGCTCGCCGTTTAACGGCAATACCGTTCAAAAAATGTAAATCGTGACTCCTGCTATAGTTGTGTTGCAACTACACCCACTTCAGCAAGGAGTCACGACATGGACG
>JAYTAK010001006.1:0-3015 GCA_043737515.1 Candidatus Kuenenia sp.
TGCCGAATTGATGAATCCCAGCGTCGTCATGGCGATTCGATCGTTGGAAATGCGTGCCAAGCTGGTTGTCGATGGATTTCGAACGGGGTTAAACAAAAGCCCGCGCCACGGATTCTCCGTCGAGTTTTCTGAATACCGTCCATACACTCAGGGCGACGATCCACGATTTCTGGACTGGAAGCTCTACGCGCGCACGGATCGCAGTTACATTCGTCTGTTTGAAGACGAAACAAACGTGCGATGCTATATCGCCCTCGACATCAGTCGTTCGATGTCGTTCGCCTCGCAGGAGTATTCAAAACACGATTACGCACGCACGATGGCAGCATCGCTCGCCTGGCTGCTCAATCGCCAGGGTGATGCCGTGGGACTGACGTTGTTTGATGCCCATGTGCAGTCCGTTGTTCCTGCACGTTATCGTCCGGGACAATTACGCAGACTGTTCATTGCACTGGAACAACCTCCCACGGGCACTGACACACAACCAGCCGTTGCGATGGAAGATCTGGCACAACGATTACACAAACGCGGCCTTGTGGTGTTGATCTCAGACATGCTCGCACCGATTGATCAGATCACAGATGGCCTGCAGTTACTGCGCGGATGTCTCCACGATCTGGTCGTGTTTCAGGTGCTCGATCCTGCGGAAAAACGGTTGTCGTTCGACGGGCCAAAACTGTTTGAAGATCTGGAGAGCGGCCAGAAAGTCTACAGCGACCCGGACACCGTGCGGTCTGCCTATCTGCAGAAACTGTCCGCCCACAATCTCGCCGTGCAGTCGGCCTGTGAATCCGTTGGTGCCGCCTTTCGACAGGTCACGACGGACGAACCGCTGGAACTGGCCCTTGCTGAATTCCTGCAGGCCCGCCGTCAACGCCGCTCGTAGCCAATCGGTGGCAGACCCTGGTCGCACGCCTGACCTCGATAAATCACTTCAACCAAGGAATAATCCGTCACGCCTCAACCTGCTCCACACAATCCGTTCGAAGCACCGCAGCAAAACAGCCGACCGCTGACGCCGCCCGTCCCAACCGCACCTTGTCCAGGTTGTGGAGGCACCAATGTCGATGCTCCGTCATTCACCTGGTGGGGTGGAGTACTTGGTCCAAAGATGTTTTCCCATGTTGTCTGTCGAAACTGTCGCACGGGTTTCAACAGGAAAACAGGCAAGTCCAACGCCACCGCGATTGCGATTTATGTTGGCGTTTCAGGACTCGTCGGCCTGGCGGTTGCCTTGTCATTTCTGCTGACTTGACCACCATCGGAGTGCCCGCACCCGGCACTGTTGCTATACTCTCAACATCTTCGCTGACGCCGCTGACTTTCTGCGCTGGCAATGTGATCGCTCCTCGAAGTTCGTTCTGCTCAGGAAACGTTGGGAGTTTGGTTTTACGGAGAAGATTTCCGCAAAGCGCCAGATGTCCGTTGACGGAGCGGCGGACCTACGTAGGCGAGCCGCTCCGTCGGCTCGCACCAGACACGGCGGCGAAGACATTGATGTGGCAGCAGAGATTCGGTTGGGGGGAAGCCCGCGCCAAGTCATAACAGATCACTGACTACTTTTATTCTGACTCACACAAAGGAACACGCCCGTGAAATTGGCTCGAATTCGACTCAACGATGGTTCTCAGCGCGTCGCGGCTGTCCATGACAACACCGTCCAGCCGCTGGATCTGACACAGATCGATGCCTGTCATTCGTTGATGGACATCCTGAACTCAGCCGATCCCTTCGGGCTCGCTCGATTCTTGTTGAAACCTGATACCAAACTGCTGCCGTTTGCCGATGTGCAGTTTCTGGCGCCGATCGATCTGCAGGAAGTCTGGGCGGCCGGCGTGACTTACAAGCGGAGCCAGGTCGCACGCATGGAAGAGTCAGAAGCGGCGGCATCGCATTATGATAAAGTTTACACGGCAGACCGTCCGGAACTTTTCTTCAAGGCGACTCCAAATCGCGTCTCCGGCCCTGGCCAGCCGCTGCGCGTCCGTTTCGACAGTCACTGGTGCGTTCCGGAACCGGAATTCACCCTCGTCATCAGCAAAGACGCGAAGATTGTCGGCTATACGATCGGCAACGACATGTCAGCCCGCGATATTGAAGGCGAGAATCCGCTCTATCTGCCCCAGGCAAAATTCTACAAGCAGTGCGCCGGACTTGGGCCATGCGTTTTGCTGGCAGACGGACCATTGAATCCCGATTCGGTTGAGATCCAGTTGGAGATCCGCCGCAACGGGAAAGTCATTTCAACTGACGGTACAAAACTGAGCCAGATGAAACGCACACCGGAAGAACTTGTGGCGTGGCTGTTCCGGGAAAACGAATTGCCGAACGGTGCCTTCCTGATGACCGGCACCGGCGTCGTTCCTGATGACAATTTCACCCTGGAAAACGGCGACGAAGTCTCGATCACAATTTCCGGCATCGGTCGACTCACGAATCCGATTGTGAAAAATCAAACGCCGTAGGATGGACATTCATGTCCATCGCATCACCTTCAGAACATGTCGAAGCAAACATCATCGCGTCGCAGGAGACGGGCGACAGGAGTCAGCTCTTCGCTCAACTCTCGATCCGCAACCTCCAGCCGATCAGACTCGCTGTCTATACTCCGCGCGGTCAGTTTTGAGGTTTTGTGAGCGGCAAGGCGCGAGCCGCCGGTGCTGGCCGCAATGACGTGGAGTTAAGGAATTCCAACGGCGAGCGGGGGGACGTAAGTCCCCTGATTTGCTTTGGGTCGCGACGAGAATCAGGGGATTGGAATCCCCCGCTCGCCTTAAGTCCACGGCATTCGTCGTGACCGCGCGGACATAACCGGCAGATTCTGCCGATGGAGCGACGATCTCAGACGCGCGCGGGAAACTTTTCCGACTGTTTCGATTATTCCGGACTTAACGTCAGCGGAGGAAGTGTCCAGTCTCCGATAATGGATACGGGGCATTGTCTTTTGAAGGCAGTGCTGAATTCCTGCATGCCTTCACGTTGTGAGTCACGGAATGTCCGCAAACTTCAATCGAC
>JAYTAK010001007.1:0-15712 GCA_043737515.1 Candidatus Kuenenia sp.
CACTGGGCGTATCGATTCTGGAACTCACGCCCTGACCAGCCCCGCCCGGTGAGCCATCGCAGACGCTTAACAAGCTTTGTGAACAATTGACTCAAGGCACAGGCCAAATAGAACGATCGTCTGCAGGATGGACATTCATGTCCGTCCGACTGCCATGAAACACTGTCGAAGCGAATGTTGGTGTACCTTGACAAGCCGTCTAACAACGCGACGGTGCCTCGCTGTCGAGTGACGACTCCGGCGCAGCCGGCCCTGCCAACCGAAAACCCAAAACCGAAAACTTGCGATTCACTGCCCCTCGCCCCTCGCCCCTCGCCCTACTGCATAACTGCCTCTGTCATGGCCTGTTTCAGCTCGCTGAGCACATCTTCGCACCTGCGACTGAATGGCTCAAATCTCAATCCTGACCGGCTGCGCAGTTGTGACACGGGCATTTCGTCCAGTCGTTCAAAATCCATTTCGATGACGCGGGGCGCAACATCAGAGCGGGCGTGAGGTTTGATCCCCAGCATCTGCCGCGGATACCACACGTCCAGTCCGCACGCTAAGTATTCAAACAACTTATTCGATTCGTTGTAGATATAGTTTCTGGTATTCCCGCGATACAGGATCAGGCCGACATGATATCCCGGCAAAACATCCGGCAACTTTTCGTAAGGAATTCCTTGAGCATGAAACCGGAAGTTCGGACCTGCTGATCGATTAAGAAAATCCTCAGCAGTCGCATCGCAATTTGTGGAGTACACGTCGAGACTGAATTGCCCGTCCGGCTGGCGTCGAAGCCATTCTACCAGTTCAACAATAAACGTATCGTGCAGCGACACCGAACCGACATACAGCAATTTGAGCGTGTCCTGCGGGTCCGAAATCCAACTCAGCTGCGTTGTCGTCGGCCACGAAGCGGGCGGCAGATTCGGAAGCACATGCAGTTTCGACCGCTTCACCTGCGGATGATCGTCACAAAACATTCGCACGCGGTCAGCATTTGTTTGCGAGATCCAATCTGCCCGTGGGTAGAGACAACGTTTTTCAAACCAATGATAGACGGCGACCAAACGCATTCCTGGCGCATGAAAATGGTTCGGTTCGTAATATTCGTGATAGTGAATCAAGAGCCGGTGTCCATAATTGATCAAGCGAAAAAGAGTTGCGGGGAAACTCGAATGCGGTTCGATGGACAGCACGACGTCCGGACGGAAATGAATCATTTTCCACAGCGCCAGCAATGGAAACTGCAGGAAAGCGAACAGCCTTCGACGTCGGTTCAGCCGACGATTCGGAAACTGCATACGGCTGAACTGGACGGATGGATTTGTGTACTCGGCCAGGCCACGATCATTGTGGGAAGAGCAGACTGCTACTGCACAGTCCGGGAAGCCGCTGAAATAATTCAGCAGATTCATCGTTGGCGGATACTGCTCCAGCGGATGCCAATGAAGCACAAAGATTCGCTTGAAGTTTGCTGGCGCGTTCGAGTCCATAGCTGAGGGGCTGTGTGTTTCTGGGCAGTCGTGCAATTCTGCTGCCGAGGGTTGTGCAACTGACTGCTGTTCCCAGTCCTGTCAGGATGTTTGCCCGGCCTTGATTTCGTGAAGCGCTTGCCCGCGAATCAACGCATACTGCTGTGGCCATTCAGCCCGATAGTTCGTCCATTGTGAAAAATTCTCGGCAAAGTCTGTTCCGGAAACCTGATCCAGAAACGCAGCCGGGAACGCAGCCGGTGCGACAAACACTGCATTCACACCATTTTGATCGACCGTGACGAAGCGGTAACCGTGATTTGCGAAAAGGCATTTCCAGCCCGCTACAGAGCAACCGTAGTACAAACGGTCGGCGTCGGATGAGCCAATTCGGAAGTCTTCCGAGCAGGTAATGGTGACACTTTTCTCGGGACCAAATGCCGAGTTGTATTCGACGACAAAGATCTTTGGACGGAATCCGGCTTCCAGAATTGCTTTTGCGATGTAATAGTCATTGCCGTCGATATCCAGTGAGAACACATCAGGAGTCAGTGTCCGCGCCTGTGACTTCATCGCCTCAAGCGAATCGCTCCTGACAAACAGATTCAAAAACGTGAGTCCGTAATTCATCGGCGTGAAAACGCTCCGATGGGCATCGCTTTTCTTCGGGTCGCCTTCGATGCACAACCCACTGTAACGATGCACAAGAGACAGCCACGACGTATTGTTTTCCAGGCCGTCGGCGGTTCCGATTTCAATGAAGTAACGATTTGGTTCACGAACCTGCCGCAACAGGACGTCCAAAATACCATCCTCTCCATTCTGACTGAACCCGGAAAACTCCCAGGTTGCGGGCCGTGTCACGTCGATCGAACGCAGCGAACTGGCGGCAGCTCCCCGTGCGACTGCAAAATTGATTTTTTGCAGACTGCGGCTGCGAATCAGCAGTTCTTTAATTCTTGTGATCATGAGTTCAACGTGTACTTTCCTGTCCGCGTCTGCCTGAGAATCCGACAGCCCATGCGTGCGAAGTCTTGATGGTTCTTTATCTAATTGTCAGCAAATGCCCGCTGATTACCATCCCGAAAGCTGGACGATCCGTGCAGCCCATTCATCGCTTGTTGGAACGGACGGCCTGTTGCCTGTCGATAGATGCACCATCTTTGCAGCCTGCTGCATCGCTTCGGTCAGCGAAGAATCAAAGTTATCAATAATCTGAACTTGTGGAGTGCTGGTCAGGAATTCTGTGACTCCGGACTCGCGATGCACGATCAATTGCAGACCGCGCGCCAGGCTTTCCAGTCCAGGCAGCCCGTATCCCTGCTTCGCCGGCATGACAAAGATATCGGACTCCGCGTAGGCGTTCTCCAGTTCTTCGTCAGATACCAACCCTGCGAATTCGACGAGCGATTCAATTCCGCATTCCTTCGCCAGATCCTTCAGTTGCTGATCCTGACTACCCTCGCCCACAATTCGCAGGGTCATCTCGCCAGGTGAATCGGTCCGGCTGTTTTTCGCCAGCTTTGCGAGGGAACGAATGATGGCATCGATGCGCTTGGAGGGTTCAAGGCGACACACTGAAAGAAATCGGATATGACCGTTGCTGTGCGGTTTCCTCATGACAACGTCAGGAATGCGGACACCGGGCGGGACTTTTTCAAAATCTACACCGTAGGCCGCAGATAGTTCTTCGACGTTCCTTTGAGTCATTGTGATCGCGTGTCTGGCCTTGCGGACGCCACGTCTGGTCAGCCAATGGATGAACTGCCCACGACCTCTTGTCGCCAGCGAGCAATTATTTTTCCGCTCAGGATAATTTCCGGCGAGCGAAAACGAGTATTTCGTCAGGTCACTGGGCAGCAGACTGGGTGGATCAGCAATATGCAGACTGTATCCTGCAGGCAGTGCCATTCCCGCGTACATCGCGCCTCGCATTTCCATCGCCAGAATCTGGCGGCCTGGAATGTTGTTTTTCCGCGTGTAATCTTTCAGCGCCGCTGATTCCGCAGGAATGTTGCGGCGGCAGGAGATTTCATCGACGATCAGTGCTTCTCCACCATATTCAGAGAAGTTGATCCTGTTCTGAAATGTGATCAGGACCAGTGTCTTCTCATGTTGGTGAAGGAAACTCCCAAGATCCACGATCAATCGTTCGATGCCACCAAACCCCGAGATGAACGGATAGAAGACATAAAAACGGTCGTATTTCATCTCGAGGATCGGTCCCTTGCACGCCGTTGCGTGAGAGTCTTCCAGACTGCGAAAAAAGTGGAATCGACAGGTCAGACGATCGGGGAAATTGCGTCATCGGGAATTGACAACTCTGTTTTCGCCCTCGAAGCGCTTTCCCTGACATGCCCTGCCAGAACGGATGACGGGAGTGAGTCGGGCCACCGATTTGCTAAAGAACGTATCGCCCAGCCCAATTCAAATCCCGCCAGTTTCGGGCGAAAATGCCTCAGGTGCCACAGAACACGTCGGAAATTGTCGAGATGAATTCTGGATCTGACACGAATTCGGTCTGTGGATCTGAGTGGGCAGCAATCTTTATTCAGGAAGTCTCGCAGGATCACAGATGTCAATAAGCAATGCGTTTTTGCGTTTTCCATTCCATTCTCGCGAACGAGGCCGTATTCCTGTTGATCATGCTGCCGCCAGAATGTGAGCGAGTCTTCAGCGATCAACATCGGCCAGCGCAGCGAGAGTTCCATCCAGAGGATGGCATCACCCATATTCCTTGCCGCCGGGCGAAAGCCGCCGACTTCCCGAAATCGGTCTGTACGAATCATCGCCAGCAGTGGGCCGGAACAGAAAAACCCCTGTTTCTGGATCATATGCAAATTGAAGGCGCGTTCCGGACTTAACTGTAAAGGACGAGGCTGATCAACGGGGCGTGGATAGCTGAGTGCATAGGCCGCCTCTGGATGCTGTTCAAGAGCTTCAACCATTTTTGCAAGACAGTCGGGCTCAATCATGTCGTCAGAATCGACGTATTTCAAATACTTGCCAACGGCAAGTTCCGCCGCACGATTTCTATTCGGATAGTCGCCCAGATTGACGGGATTGATGTGTAGCCGGATTCTGGCGTCCTGACTGGCGAACTGTTGGGCAATGGCCACGGATCGATCCGTTGACTGGTCATCGACAACAATCACTTCAAAGCTGCGGTAGGTTGAATTCAGGACGCTTGTAAGGCAATCGGCAAGGTATTTTTCGCGGTTGTAAACCGTAACCAATACCGACACCAGGACGTCGCTCGGTTTCGTAGTCATCAATTCACTCGGGGGGTCGCACTCGATCAGATCACCGTGCAGCAGGACATTTCGGGAAGCAAACACAAACAGTGAAATAAGACAAGGCGACCCTGCGCTTACTTCACTTCGAGTTGTTCAGCCCTGGTCAGGGAGACGTTGACTGGCAGACGAATGCAATCGCTGTCGGCAGTGCTTGAGCAGCCTGAACAACGGCGGAAACCGGTGTCTCAGAAATAGCTTCAGCGCGCGACCATAATACACCTTGCGCTTAAGGAGCCACGTCTTCAGCGGCCCAACGCGTGTGCAATGGTAGAGTTCGTCGGGCTTTCCTCCACACAGATCGAATCCCAGACGTCGAAGCCGTCTCACGAGCAAATGATGTTGCTCCTCTGTCATGCCGATGAAATACCAATGCCAGTCACAGTAAATTCTGCCGACGAGGCTGATCGTGTCATCCTGAATCATCTGTTCGAGGATTCTGTATTCTGTGCCTTCAATATTCAGTTTGAGCGTGATGCGTCCGGATGAGTTGTTCGGTTCGAATTTGTCACGCAGGAAACGAGGAAAATCGATGGTATCAATGACCTGTGATTCCACGGAACAATTTGGATTTCCTGCGTGGATCGAACTGGCAATGTCACCATATTCGGCACCCAGAAAAATCTCTGACTTGCCATCCTTTGTGTCCGCAGCCGCATTGATGACAGTATAACCACGATCCTTGAATCGCTGCTTCATAGCCTCGCAATGGATTGCAAGAGGCTCGAATCCATAGACATCATCAATCCCTGGAACGTGCTTTAATGCAAGCTCAATCGTGTCGCCGTTAAACGCTCCAAGGTCAATGAACGTGTGTTTGTTTTCTTTCGACATATGGATTCCTGATACTGGAGCAATGCTGGTACAGGAAGCCAGCAACTGCAATGGACAAGCAAATCTCTACGGCCTGGCAACTTCCTGAATAATGCGTGTGTTATGGGCTGAAGCGTGCAGAAATATTGACCGCAGAGTGTTGGCGACCGACGTTTCCGAGGACAATTCATGAAATCTGCGATGTGCCGACTTTCGACGCGACGCATAATCTTCAGCGGATTCGGAAAGACAGCTCTTCATTGCAGCGTAAAGGGCAGTGATGTTTTGGCTCGGAATCATGCGACAGGCAGTACAATCAGCGAATATTTCCCCAATGCTTCCTACATCTGTTGCGATGAACGGAATGCTGAATTGCGTCGCTTCAAGCAGCGACAACGGATAACCTTCGTGGTAGGACGGCAGCACGAGATACCGAGTTGATGCCAGCGCCGCCATCGCGTCCATGCGGGATGGAAGAGTACAGAACTCAACCGAACCGGTGATTCCAAGTTCGTTGGCGAGTTGCATAAACGGCTGAGCGTCACCCGGGCCCCCGACTCGAATCCGCAAATCTGGATACTCAACGGACAGTTTCGCCGTCGCGTGAAGCAGTTCACGCAGTCCCTTTTCGTTGTCACGTCGCGCGAGGAACAGAAAGTCAGAACTGTACGTGACGGGAGGCTCTGCGTATGGAAGTTGTTCGTCCTCAATCCAGAATGGAAGACGCTGTATTGTTCCGTTGTAGCCGTAAGTCTCGCGGATTTGGGCATCAATTGATTCGGCTGGAGAGATGATGCCGAAGGCCCGGTGAATCAACTGTGCCGCTTTCGCATCGACAAACTTGTTACCTCGATCAGCATTTGTAAGCTCCCAGACAAGCAACCGGTTCGCGACGGAACTGCCCAGCAAATGACCGCAGATCCGAGTCAATCCGACAACTATAACGGCGATCGGCTGCCTTCGCCTGATGTAGTATGAAGCCTGAGCTGCAAGGACACGATTTGGAATATCCCAGCGGTATCCATGCTGAACCCATGGGCGAATCACCGTGAAAGGTTCTTCCTCGCACCGCCACCCTGGCTCAACCCATGTCGCGAAACACGCAACGTCCGCACCCTGTTGAGCCAATGCTCGGCAAATCAGGCTCGTGACACGGTAGGCACCGCCAGTCTGTCCTAAGACATCACTTACGACAACAATGGAAGGATTGCTGTCAGTCATCGTTCACACAAGTCAGGAACAACATCAGCAAGTGCATCGGTCTGTGATTACTAAACCCGAATAAACGAATCCCTGTCCTCCTCAAACAGTTCCTGCGCCCGTGCATAGTCATCGGGACGACCGATATCGAGCCACTGACAATCCGTCGGAAATGCACAGACGCGTTTGTCGGCCGCAATCAGCTTCAGGACCAAATCCGGAAAATCCAGTCTCTGCCCCGGCTCGATGTACTGCAAAGCCTCTGGTTCGTACACGTAGACACCCATACTGACGTCGTATGTTTTCTCGGGCTTTTCGTGGTATGCGTAGATTCGGTTTTGATCATCAAATTCCAATACGCCGAGATCAATTTTCACCTCTCGCCGGCGAGTCGCAATCGTGATGACAGCTCCATTTTTCCGATGAAAGTCGACCAAAGCGTGAAAATCCAGATCCGTCAGCAAGTCACCGTTCATCACCAGAAACGTACTTTCAAGACCAGGCACCAGTGAGATCGAACCCGCAGTCCCGGTCGGCGTCTCTTCGACGATAAACTGGAGGTTTAACTGACTGGACAACTGCTGACGGTGAGCGAAGTAGGCCTTGGTAAGTTCCGACAAGTGCCCCAGCGTCATCGTGACATCTGTAATACCAAAGTCGATTAAACGCCGGATCAGTATTTCGACAACCGGAGTATCTCCCAGTGGCACCAATGGTTTTGGGAAACTCGCCGTGAAAGGCCGAAGGCGCGTTCCTTTACCTCCGGCAAGAATGACGGCCTTCAATCCGGAAGCGCCTTTGGGGTTTGCCATCCTCATTGTGCCTTAACAACGACTAAACGGAATAAGTTTCGACACGGTAATCACTGAGTCGATCGCGAAGATAGTCGGCCGTCTGTCGCAGGCCCTGTTCCAGCGAAATTTTCGACGTCCAGCCCAGCAGGCGATTCGCTTTTTGGGCATTGCAAAGCAACAAGCCAACTTCGCTTTTGTCGGGTCGCACACGCTCAGTCCGACTCACAAGTTCCGCTTCGCTTCCCACGATCTCCAGACATTTCCGTGCGAGATCACCGATCGAGATTGCCTGACCGCTGCCAAAATGGATCGTCTCCCCTTCAATGCCGGGCGTCTCAACGGCAAGGCGAAACGCGTGGGCTGTGTCCTGGACAAATGTCAGATCACGCTTCGGGTCCAGACTGCCTAATTCGATTCGTTTGGATCCGCTCAAAGCCTGGGTCAGCACTGTCGGAATGATTGCACGAGCCGATTGACGCGGACCATAAGTATTGAACGGTCGAAGTGTGACGACCGGAAGGTCAAAACTCCGGAAGAACGATTCGGCCAACTTGTCCGCACCAATCTTGCTGGCCGAATACGGAGACTGAGCCTGCAAGGGGTGCAATTCGTCGATCGGCGCATACTGAGCAGTGCCATAGACTTCGCTGGTCGAGGTGACAACGACACGCCGAACACTCGCGTCCCGACATGCTTCCAGAATGTTCATGGTCCCAACGACATTGGTCGAGACATACGAAGCAGGGGCCAGATAGGAATATGGTATTCCGATCAGTGCCGCCAGATGACACACGGCATCACAGCCGCTGACGAGCGACCGAACCATCGCTGCGTCGGTCACATCGCCGGACAGCACTTCGATCGATCTGAGCACATCGGAAGACAGTCGCCCCAGCATCCCCCGATCACCACGTCCATTGTAATGCACGAGTGCACGCACGTCGTAACCGGCACTCACCAATTCTTCAACGACATTGCTGCCGATGAATCCTCCTGCACCAGTCACCAGAACTTTCCCTGTCATCGTCTGTCTTTCAATTCTCACACACAACGCGCGAAGACTTCGGCCATCGCAACACCATATCCTGCAGGCTTTTTCGCAGACTGATTTCTGCTGACCATCCGGTTTCCATCCGAATCGTGCGTGTCTCAGCGACGCTTCGTTTGATTCCTGACCGCCCCGCAGAGTTGTCAGGATCTTCATCTGAACTGAGGGTGATCTTCAGGGACAGCACCGCTGCCATTTCTTCAGCCAGTTCCCGGATGGTAACACCGATGCCCCGACCTATGCTGTAAGGAATGCCTTCGGTTCCTCGGGTGAGGATAGCATGGTAAGCCCTGACGGCATCCCGAATGTCGATGAAGTCACGAACTGCCGACAGATTCCGAATCGAAATGCCTGATAGACCGCTGTCTTTGGCCTGCATCAGCTTCTCCATGAGTGCTGTTGCCACGTAGTGTTCTCCCAAACCCGGACCGATCAGGTTAAATGGACGGCAGAAGTACACGGACATACCCCAGCACTTGCGTGCGATTCGCCCCAACTCAAAAGCTGCTTCGCGACTCATTCCGTAAAACGACTCTGGTCTGGGTTGCCGAGCTTCCGACAAACTCTGTTCATCATCATTCATTTCGCCAAAACCGGCCGCACTGCCGACCATTAGTATCTTCGTGTCTCGCAGCCCGATGTCATGGCAGATCTGCAGCAGGTTGGCCGCACCTGCGACATTGGTCCGGATCATCCGACCAGCATCGGTCGAATCGGCGGACCCGGCCAGATGGTAAATGTGTTCCGGACGTTCTGATTCCAGAAGTCCAGCCAACTCACTCCGGTCCGACACATCACATGTAAAATACCGGCCATTGCAATCCGGGAATTTCATGTGCCTTGTTCCGCACCCGGCCACATCAACACCCTGGACTTCTGAGATCAGTATTTGAGCAAGGCACTGGCCTGAGACACTGCTGAGTCCGGTGATAAAGCACTTCATAATCTGGGCCGACTTTCCCCAAGTCGCTCCTGCAGCGTCTCGAACTGCTCAGGCGACAGGGCCGCACTCTCAAAGCCGCGATCATCTGCCGGCGCATGAAATCGCGTTGGCATCAACCCCAGCACAATTCTCCGAAAAATCCGGAGTACCAGGTACGCTCGACGTCGTGTCAGCCGACCAATCGCACCATACGTCCCGAAAAGCCAGCGAGTGAAAGAGGACGGACGATAGTTTTTCACCCAGTCGGCAAGCAACTGCTGAATCGACTGACCATTGTCGTTGACGTTGTAAATGAGGAATTCCAGCTCTTCGAAGTACCTTCTTTCCCAGGCAACCACTTGTTCTGGATTTCCATGAACGGACCGCAGAAGGTGAAAACCTTCCCCGATATATGTTCGTTTTGCAGCAAGCAAATCGTCCGAGATGACATTGGTGAACCGCTTCGTTTCGTCGCGGCGTATGAAAACGTCGGGCAATGCATTCGAAACACATCGCCCCGAGAGCCCGGCAACAAGTGCTCTCAAGTGGAGTTCTGCATCCTCGCCATACCGCAGCCTTTCATTAAGGCCACCAATCCTGCGAAGTACGTCGGTGCGCCAAATTGGGGAAGCAATACACCAGGGCGGTGTGCCGCGCAGGAAACGATCAACGTCCGCCAGATTGCTGTCAAGGTTGTTCCAGAGCACATTTTGATCGCCTGGCTGCGATCGAAATACCATGGCTGGAAACACAGCGAAGTCTGTATGAGGTTGCGTACTTAACTGTCGAATGCGATCCTCCAGGCTCCATGGAGCCAGCAGGTCATCGGAATCGAGATAGACGACGAACTCACCTCGCGCATTCTCAAGCGCCTGATTTCGGCACTTCGAAGGCCCTCTGGGCTCCGCTGTTCTATGGAGCAGACGAACACGACTATCTCTTCCGGTGATTTGCTGTACCTCGTCCCTTACGTCCTCGGCGGATCCGTCATCGACGACGAGGGCTTCCCAGTTTGAATAGCTTTGATTGACCAGAGATTGTAACGTCTCGGCAAGCAGGGCGGCACGGTTGTAGTGCGGGATCAGAACGGAAACCAAACGGTCCATGGACCTATCCCTGGTTCCTTCGATTCACGCTGTTACGACCACGCCAATTCCGTAAGACGGCCGCCCCAAGGTGGCTGCGGAGATGACTTTCAAAAGTGCCAGCGTGCCCTTCGCACCACAATCTTTGCCGCAGCCACGGCTCAAACTCATCAATCACCAGACCGCGCGTGCCGAACAGACAGTCGATAAGTTTTTCGCGTTGCACCCGAAGAAGCAACTCACGATTGACGCCAAACTCTCCATAGGGAAACGCAAACGCCCGGTACGGCAGGTCGAATGCATCTGCAACAGCTCGAGTACTTTCGTCGATTTGACGAAACTGTTCGTCCAGCGACATCGATTCAAAAACGGTGTGGTCGATCCCATGCGCTCCGATTGAAAATCCATTCCTGAGCAGACCACGAATCTGCTCGGATGTCAGGTAGGGTCGATGCTGAGCAAGCTCAGCGTCCCAGTTGATTCTCAGGAACTTACCAAGGTCCTGGAGTACTTTCGTTGGCGGCACCCGGATACTTCGCAGCGATGAGAAGGTCAGGTCGTGTGGCTGCAGACACTGTGACTCACAGGCGGCAATATCAGCCCGGCTCAGGCCGCGAACCCTGCTCAAAACCAGACCGATCTGATCTTCAAACAACCAGTTTTTGTTATCGATAAGATTTGAGCAAATGAAGAACGTTGCCGGAACTCCCTTTCGCTGCAGAATCGGACTAATGATTTCTGCGAGTTCACGATAGCCATCGTCGAACGAAAGAAAAAAAGATCCTTCCGGAAGGTCCTGATCAGATTTGGCGGCTAAAAGCTGTTCAAGAGTTACGGGTACCAGTCGCTGCAGCAGGAAGTCGATTTCCGCTTCAAATTGCTCTGGAGACTTTACCGCATATCCCTGTCGAAAATACACGGGATCAGCATGATGCGACTTATGGTAAAAAACCTGCAGCGTTCTCAGTCCTGACGCCCGAAGCAGTATCCGCAGGGGAAGTCGTCCGAGAGTTCGTTCCACGAGGTGGCGAATGGCCGTCTTCAGGACGATGCTCCTTCATTGCATAAGACCATTGCCCACCACCTTTGTCAGCGACATACAGAAGTTCAGCGCAGGATTCCATTGGCATCGCACAAGTGACAGTTCATGCCTGATGCTGCGTCGTCATCGCATTCCGGCAAATTGTTTCAGGGTCTTCAGCATTTTCACGACTGGCTTCGTCAGCAGATTTCCCAATCGCCAGTTACCTGACGCATAGAGCACTTCGTTCCTGCGAGCATCGTGATAACTTTGCAGACTGCGTTGAATTGCATTCTCGACGAACCCTTTACGCAGCTCACCCGGGAGTTTGTCGTCAATGTACAGTGCAGCCTGGATGAATGCGGTACACAACTTTGTGATGTCGCCGGTGAAGCCATCGCTATTAATGCAGTAGGTACACAACACTTCATCCAGATAGCCGAATTTGACCCCTTTGGCAGCAACCAGAACCAAAAAGACCCAGTCTTCGCATCGCCCGTGATAGTCATTTGGATACGGTGATTCGTCTGACGTCCAAATGCTGCGGCGATACAGCGGAGCATGTACTGGCAGACTCACGCCGTTGTGCCAGCCCGACAGAAACTGTTTCAGGGGATACTCCGCAATTGGTTCAAACGCAAAGGTCTCGAATCGATTCTGTTTTACAATGAAATGCCGATGATTCGTGCAGGAAACATCGATCGATCGTTCACTGAAAAAGTGATCAATCTGTCTCTCCAGCTTCTCCGGAACGAGCGTGTCGTCGCCGTCCAGAAACTGGATGAACTTGCCACGGGCGGACGCAAAACCCTGATTGCGCGCCGCAGAGACCCCTGCGTTGGCTTTGAAGATGGGCTTGATGCGTCCATCTTTGGCCGCAAGAGCCTTGATCACATCAGGCGTGCCGTCGGTTGATCCGTCGTCCACCGCGATGCATTCCCAGTTGCCGTATGTCTGGGCGACAACACTTTCAAGAGTTGATGCCGCACAAAGTTCCTGATTGAAGCAGGTCACAATCACGGAGACCAGAGGTTTGTCCTGCGCTGCCATACTTCTAATTCTGAAGCAGCTCAGTCAGGTGTACAGAAACGTATCCGCATAAATGCTGCCAGTCATAGTTCTTCCTGACCCAAGTGACACTCTCTGACTGCAACTTCGCCCGTAATTCAGGGCTGTCCAGGAGTCGTACTACGCTGTCAGCAAAGTCCTCGGGAGAATCCGAAAGCAACAAATGCCGACCGTGCTCGGCCGGAATCCCTTCTGCGCCTAATCGTGTTGAGACAACGGCGCATTCCATCGCCATTGCTTCCAGAATCTTCAGGCGGGTTCCACCACCTGCACGCAACGGCACTACGAACACGGAAACTCCGGAGAAACAGGGGCGGATATCTTCGGGGCTGGAAATACACAGAATGCGCGGATTCGTTATTTGCAGTTTATCGTACAGGGATTGAGCATCAAACCCGGCAAATAGGAACTGACAATCCGGACGTCGCTGCAGGATCAGGGGAAAAACCTGTTCCACGAAGAATTCCAACCCGTCCCGATTCGGTTGGTAGCCAAATGTTCCCGTAAACAGAATTCTTGCGGTATCGGTTTTGGGATGCTCACCGGAACGAAAGTAATCGATATCGACTCCATTTCCGATCACACAATGTTGCGTTTCCGGCGCCAGCGATTTTGCCAGGACCATATCTTCCTGGGAGCAGTTGATCACAAGATCAGATTCCCGAAAAGCATCCCGTTCCATCGCAAACAGGAATCTCGCCTGAGCATTTTCCCAGACTTGATTCCAGCTGCCTTTGGCAAGTTTTGCGATCCGTTCCTGCAGTCGAAATTCTATGTTTTGGGCGTTGCATACCATCGGCGTTCCTGGAATGGCGCGTTGAATGTCCTTGGCAAAAGGAAAATAGAGGCTATTTTCGAACCAGATTACGTCGAAAGATTCCTGCTTCAATAATTCCGCGACCTGCGGCCAGATACGGTCCCAGGCATTTACATAAATCATGACGCTAAACGGCGGCAGAATTGTGATGGCAGCGATGAAGCGAAACTGCCACTTCAGGACCGTGCCCAATATTCTGTGAACAGTCGTCGTTTCAGTCTCGTTCGGGCAATGCTGGAGGCACAGTGAGACAAACATCGACCATTTGTTTCGCCATGGAATGCACATGCTGCCGATTGTCTGCAGCCAACTTGCGATTCTTGACTTCGGCGCAGAGTTCGTCGAATTCGTTTGGTGATTCGCCGGGACAATCACCTGTCGGCATCTCGCTTGAATGCGGCTGTCGATGATCCCTTTGCCGTCCCCTCCGCACAGGCACACCAAGGTCAAGTCGCCCGCATCGGCCAATGCATGAGCGAAGTGGTATGTTCTCACAGATCCCCCCGGACCCGGCATTTGAGGTGGGTGGACAGCGATCATCAGGATGCGGGGAGGCATTTTCAAATTGCCGTACTTCAAACGTGTCAACGAGGTCTAATCGGACTTCTTTAATCGCCGCTTAAAGGCTGCGCGAACCCATGGTGGCGTCAACAATCGTCCGGCATATTTGGCGAATGATGGAGTTGCCAATGCTCTGGGGCTCAAAGAGATCGCATCTTTCATCGCCTGAAAACTTCCCGCGCGGTTTGCGTAGACGAGGGCCTGTGCGAGTTTCCATAGTGCTTCGTGCATCCGCACTCGGAGTAGATCGTACGTTTCAGCCTCTTCTTTCTTTGCCGCAACCACGCGCAATTTACGGGCCAGACTGAAAATGTTGGAGGGATCTGCTCGGTAACCTAGTCCATGCCAGAAAAAGGCGAGCAGATCTCTGGCGTCTCCTTCACTCACTTTAGTGGCCATATAATCCGACAGCATCACCTGGGCAACCCGATAGATATTCGCCTTTGCACCAGCATCACTCGAAGTGACGGAACCTCCATGAACATGCATTGTTGCCAGAACCTGCTTCAGATTAGCCAACTTTGTGATCTTCGACAGTCGGCACCAAAGGTCATAGTCTTCCGCTCCTGCATTGAATCCGGCGTGATATCCCCCAACCTCATCAAGCAATTGTCGTCGGTACATGGTCACTGTGTTTGCGAGGCAGGGACCCAGCATCAGAAAGAATCGGATGGTACTGTCATCCAGCGGAAGGTCTGTTGCATTTCGCAAGGGTCTTCCGTCCAGTGAAATAAATTCAACGTTTGCCCCGACAATTCCCACTTCCGGATGAGTGTCCATGAACGCCACCTGTTGTTCGATGCGTGTCGGAACGAAAATATCATCGGAATCGGCCAATGCCAGCAAAGCTCCTCGAGCTTCCTGTTGCAGGCGGTTTCGAGAAATGACTAGTCCCATATTTCGTTCATTTTGCATCAGCCGGAGACGCGGATCACCTCCACACTGGCTCGCAATTTTCCACGTGTCATCTGTGCTGCCGTCATCGAGTACCAGCAGCTCGAAGTCTGTGAAAGTCTGCGCGAGCAGGCTTGTGATTGCTCGTTGAATAAAGCGTCCAACGTTGAACGCCGGCATGCAGATGCTGACCCGAGGGTTCATGGCTGCGATTGGCAAAACTGCTGCTCCAAGATCGTGGCTATCCGGATGCGAATCCTCGAACTCTCCGTGGCAGCCACTTCTTCACTTATCAACCACTGTTCATTGATCGCTTGGTATTCCTGCAAATCTTCATTCAAGGCAAACAGCATTGTCTGCCCGGGATTGTATCCGTGCTGAGCAGGATCGACCCATTTGGCGTTCTTCAGAATTCCGTCAGCGACCGTCGAATGTGCATGATAGACGGGGATGCAACCTGATCGCACGGCATTGACGAACTTCTCTGTGAAGTAATACGGCTCACAGGAATTCTCAAGACACACTGCAACCTTGTACCTCTCAGACACCCGGACAATCGTGTCATCCGCCCACGTTCCCTCAACCTCACCACAGTAGTTCAGGGGCGCGGTTGGAGGAAAAAGCCAGCGTTTGCGAAACTGACCCCATGCCGAATGTTTCCCGAAGAGATCGACACGAGAATCTGTGACCAGTAGGTTACGTAGTTCCATCGCTTCCCATCGCTGGCTCCAGGTTC